>JACDHA010000024.1 GCA_013821315.1 Candidatus Dependentiae bacterium
GAATGAGCAACGTACCTCTTTTGAACAAGAAGAAGCAGGGTTTTTTAAGCGCATAATTAATGGCTTTAATATATTATTTAAAGATCGTTCTAACGTATTAATACTCGATGGCAACCAACCGTTTGAAATAGTAGCTGATCAAGCCTTGCGCAATGTAACAACGTGGCTTAAGAGCAACTATGGCACCTAATACCCACTTAAAACCTGCGTATGCCTATATTGGTCAGCCAGAAGAGATTAAACACCAGGCTGCCCAATTTATTAAAACTGTCTTGTGCCCAGCTCATGGGTGTGATATGTGTATAACGTGCAAACAAATAGATGATCGACAACATCATGCATTGCGTTGGTTTGTGCCTGAAAACACGTATACTGTAGCTCATATTGAACCAATTTTTGATACTATTACTTTTGCATTAGAGCCAGGTGAACATTTTTTCTTTGTACTTGAGCGTGCTGACGCACTTTCAATTACGTGCGCTAACAGTTTGCTTAAATCTTTAGAAGAGCCACCAAGCGGCTACCATTTTATACTACTCTCTTCAGCTAAAGATAGTTTGTTGCCTACTATAAGCTCTCGTTGTGTATTTTATTACTTTGAACAAAAGCAACAACTCAAGCAGCATCCCTTAGTTTCTTATTTTACTCACTTTACTAGCTCAAAAGCTCAAGAGTTTATTAAAGAACTAGAACGGTCTAAAGTAGCCGAACGGGACGTTTCAGCGTTACTTGATGCAATGTGTGAAAAATTATTGATTGCTTTGCAAGAAGCAGTAAAACAAGAAAATTATGAACAATTTCAATTGCTTTCTAGTCAAAGAGAAGTGCTTGAAAAAGCCCGTGAGCAGTTACCTATGCCAGGCAGCTCTAAGTTGTTTTTTAAAAATCTATTTTTACAGCTTTTAGTTTTAAAATAAAACATGCCTACTTAATTGGTCCTGTCTTCAGCAACTTTTTCGGTATTTTTATTTTAGATTACCGCTCTTTAAAATATAGTATATTTACGTAATTATATTATTTGTCCTGATGTGGTAAAAGTAACAAATTGAAAAGAGCATGTGAAATTAAAGTGGCAGTGGAGTGCATTTGCATGGCAAGCGTGGACACGCTATCAGGATAAAGTAAGAAGTTAGTACGAAAAATATAGGAAATAAATTATGAAAAAAATATTTTTATTATTGTTTGGCACAGCTACATTATTGGGAAATCCTAAGCAGCCATTTTCTTTGGAAAAATTAGAATTCTTAAAAGATTTTAAAATAAAGAAACCTCACTTTATTAAGGCTTCTGATGATATACAGCTCGCTTATTATTCATATATGCCTCAAAAGCCAAGAGCGATTGTAATTTTCTATCATGGTGCAGGATTCTATGGTAGTTCACTGTATCAATATTTTGCTAATGAATTAGCACAAAAACACACTATTGGTTGCTATGTTTTTGATATTCGCGGACATGGAAATTCACAAGGACGTCGTGGCGACGCTCCAAGCATGAATCAAGTTTTGGATGATGTAACAACAGCTGTTGAATTTGTAGCAAAACAACATCCATCTATATCTTTATATCTCGGTGGCCATTCTTCTGGTGGCGGGATGGTGCTTAATTATAGTAATTACAATCATCATCAGGCAATTAAGGGATATTTATTGATAGCGCCTTATTTAGGCAGAAATTCTGGGGCAATTCAAGATCATGCAGATCCTGCTGAGTCTTTTGCAAAATCAGTTCGCGTTTGGGTATTCATTCTTAATGCCCTGAGCGGTGGCTATTTCTTCTCACATACCCCCTCAGTATTTTTCAATTATCCAAAAGAATTAATTGAGAAAGAACCTAAAATTGTAACGAGTTATACTGTTCCTATGATGGCAGCAACTTCGCCTGAAAACCCCCAAGAATTATTTGCAAAAATAGATAAGGCATTTTTATTATTGGCTGGTAAAAATGATGAACAATTCGTTGCCTCAAACGTAGTTGAGTATAAAAATTTTTCTTCGGCTGCTATTGCACAAAAATCAACTGCAGAAATTATTCCAGCCGTACAGCATCTTGATATTTTGCTAAATGCAGCTGGTTATTGTGCAAAATTTATACAGGAGCAATAATTTTGATTGTTGATAGTAATATAAATACGCTTTAAGAATTGGTTAAACAAACTGGCTTATGCGATGAAGCAGGAATCACCGGTTTTTAGGTGAGGTTCAATTTTTCTAAAGATTGCCTGATATTGTCTTTTACTACTAAATAAGTATTATTATAAAAATACTAACTTTTTAGAGGATACTATACCATGAAAAAAAGACTTCTTATAGCAACAAGCTTAACATGCTTAATGTTGTCACCTCTTAATGGCACAAACTTTGCCTATAAACATAAGCCTGCAGATAACTTAGTGACAGGTACTTTAGGCGTAACTGGACTAGTTGGTTCAGCATTTGGTAGCTGGATTTTTGTTAACTGCTTGAATGATAATAATCAAATTGGAGCCTGCATAAGTCCACTTTTTATTGGCGCAGGACTTACTTTAGTAGGTATAGCTTTACATGAACATTCTAAATTAATCAAATGGAACCAACGTTCAGACGAGGAAGTATATAACGATGTTCAAGGTACTTATACTCAGGCATTAAAAGAATTAGAGAAAGTGTATGCTGTTACTGGTAACAATGGAGATACTAATGAGCAGTTAAAACAAAACAATCCAGCTTTGATAAAAAAGTTAAAAGCTCTTAAGTCTTGGAATATGTTCCCTTTGGTTAATCTAGTGAATAATCTAGATTCTTGTTATGTATTGCTTAATGAACATGCTGAAACGCTAGCAAACAGAATAACTACTCATACGACTAAAAACAAAGATTATAAAGCTCCAGAAGAATGGTCTACTATTCTTGCTAAGCTAGCAAAGGAACAAAAGACAATAGCTGCTATTGAAGGCTTTATTGTAAATTCCCGTCGTTATAAAGTTGAGCGATTTATCAAAGATGTTTTAAGCAGAACATCAGTGAGACGTCTTAGAGCTTATCCGCAAATTAAATAAATAGAGCATATTCTTTGATAAGTTTCTCTATTATGCAAGTCAAAGAGGTAAAATTTTGCATTATATGTAAATTATGCTGTTTAAAATACGGGTCAAAAATAGCTTTTGTTGTTTTAACTTATGTTGTACCTGAACTAATTCTTGCACAACGAGTTCAGGTAGATCGATACCTATAAAAAGTCTCATAAAATGTTAGCCACCTTTAATAACAGCTAGTGGCGTGAGTTTAGCAACTTTACGTGCTAAATGGGCTTGTTGTACAACATCTATAACGTCGTCAACATCTTTGTATGCAAAGGGTGCTTCTTCAGCAAGTCCAGCATCTGAATCGCATCTAATGATAATGCCTCGAGCTTCAAGTTCTTCTCGTAATGTCGCTCCACGTACAGTCTTCTTTGCTTTTACGCGCGACATCTTACGTCCTGCGCCATGACAGCAAGAACCAAATGAAGCTTGCATGCTCTCTTGAGTACCAACTAACACATACGAAGAGGTTCCCATAGTGCCCGGTATTAATACTGGTTGGCCTACAGCTCTATAGGCTAAAGGTACTTCTGGATGTCCGGGTGCAAATGCACGTGTAGCACCTTTGCGATGCACAATAAGGTCATGTAGTTTGCCGTTAACTTCGTGTTGTTCTCGTTTACCCATGTTATGAGAAACATCGTAGATAGTTTTAACATCAACAGATGATCCTATAATCTTTTTACACGTTTTACGTACCGTGTCACCAATAAGATGTCTATTTGCCCAAGCAAAATTAGCACTTGCACACATGGCGCCAAAATAATCTTTACCTTCTTGTGAATTAAAGGGAGCACAAGCAAGTTCTCTATCAGGAAGTTCTATGCCCCAATGGCTTAATTTAGGAAGCATAGTACGTACGTAATCTGTACATGTCTGATGACCCAATCCACGCGATCCGCAATGGATCATAATGGTAACCATGCCAACTTCAAGCCCAAAAGCTGCAGCTGTTAATGGATCATAAATATCGCTTACTTGTTGTATTTCTAAAAAGTGGTTGCCAGATCCTAGAGTGCCTAATTGATCAATGCCGCGTTGTTTTGCTTTTTCAGAAACACAGTCAGCATCAGCACTCGTCATGCGTCCATTTTCTTCGCAATGCTCAAGATCACTCTCGTTGCCATGACCTGCTTCAACCATAGTATGAGCACCACCAAGCAATACGCGTTTAAGATCTTTATCACTCAGTTTAGTTTTGCCGCCACGCCCAACTCCGGAAGGAACAGCATAAAAAAGCGCTGTTGCAAGCTCTTCTAAGTAAGGCTTAATCTCTTGAGCAGTAAGAGATGCACTAAGTAATCTCACGCCACAATTAATATCGTAGCCTATGCCGCCGGGTGATATAACACCCCCGTTGTTAATGTCTAAAGCAGCTACACCGCCAATAGGAAATCCGTAACCTTGATGAATATCAGGCATTGCTAAAGCATATTCTAGTATGCCTGGCAGGGTAGCAACGTTAACCATTTGCAGCAGTGATTCATCTTGTAAAATGTCGTTGAGCATTGCATCGCTTACAAAAAGGCGTGCAGGAACTCGCATGTCTGAGCGATAGGTTTTGGGTATCTCAAAAAGAGAGTTATGTATTTTGAGTAACTCTGCACGGGTAAAAGAATGTGCCATTAAAGATCCTAAAGTAAAGTAAACAAAAGCTTAAATATCAAACACTACTGTTGCTTGCCAGATACCATCTTGATTTTGCTCAATAGCAAGATCATTATACGTAACTGCTTTAATTTCAAGAAGTTCAAAGCCAGCTATAGGTACTCCAAAAATAGAGCATTGAAGCTCGGTGCTCGTTAGCAGAGTAAAACGAGCATCAAAATAGGCTTCGTTGTGAATGTCTGAAAGGTATAAACAATCTGATAAAAAATCAACTAAAAGAGATTGCAAGTCGAGTGAATGTGTAGTGACTGTATGCTGTAGAGTAAATTTACTACAAATAAGTTCGTCGTTCTTATAGGTAATGTGAGTCCCATAAGGCTTAATGCTCGCAAACATACCTTTAAGGGTATTGCGAAATAGTTCTTCTAACGTAATGCCATAAGCACGAATTTTACTATCTGCTGTATGGGATAACAATTCAAATTCTTGAGCCATGCGTATCTCTTTGTGGTTAGCTAGGTTTGATATTATTAATAATTCTTTTCTAATACCTAGGGTGATATCTCCTCCACCTAAAGGAGGAGGCTTCTCGCTTCATAGGCCGTAGCTTCAGATGAAGTCTTACACAGGCCTCCACGAGCAGAGACGGTATATCCAGCCGCCTTTAACTTTTCTATGCCTTGCTTTTTTATATTTAATGCAGCATTAGTATCTCTTGATGCTTCCCAACCACAACTGCAACTGTATATTCTTTTATTGAGTGGCATCTCTTGTAGAGCGCCACAAGCATTACATGTTTTAGTTGAAGCATAAAAACGATCAACTTTCTTAAAGCATTTACCTTGCCAAGAGAGCTTATACTCAAGCTTAGTTATAAATGAATGCCACGAAGCATCACTAATAGCTTTAGAAAGCTTTCTATTTTTGAGCATGCCTTTAACATGGAGATCTTCTACGATGATAGCTTGGTTTTCGTCTACTAATCGCTTTGTCCATGTATGTTGAAAATGGTTACGTGCACCAGCTGCTCTTTCATGAGCTTTAGCTACTGACAGTCGTGCTTTGTTTTTACTCTTAGATCCTTTAGTCTTCCTTGAAAGCTTTTGTTGCTTACGCTTTAGATTAATGTGGGCTTTTAACACAAATTTAGGATTACCTGTAGCAAGTCCATGAGAAGTTACCATAAGATCATGAAGGCCTAAATCTATACCGATTACTTTATCTTCATCAAGCTCTTTTATAATCGTGGGTTCTGTAGAGGTATGACACACTAGTGAAGCATAGTACTTACCACTAGCTGCCTTAGATACATACACTGTTTTAATTGTGCCTTCATAAAGACGATGGAGCACTATGCTTACCCAACCAACTTTAGGCAAGTATATCTTATTGTCTTTTACTTTAACACGTTGAGGGTACGCAATAGACTGGTAAGTATGCTTATTTTTAAATTGAGGGAAACGAGCTCTTTGGCTAAAGAAGTTTTTAAATGCTGTATCTAAGTGTATGATAGATTGCTGTAATGCTTGGCTATCAGCTTCTTTAAGCCACGGATATTCTTCTTTTAAGCCAACTAGGCGTTTAACAAGGACATATTTTGAGATATGCTTTTTGTCTGCAGCATAGAGCTCTTTTCTGTAAAATAAAGCGTTATTATAAACAAAACGAATACATCCAAATTGCTCAGTTAAACACTGCTGCTGCTTTTTGTTTGGATATATTCTAAACTTATATGCTTTGTTCATAGTACTTTTTTTGATCTTTAATCTAATGACTTTATAGTATTTATTCTACCACATTTTGATGTTTTAGTACATCTTAAAAAAGAAAATTTAATTTAATACTCGGGTTTATCACCCACCTAAAGGAAGGTGTCTTACCGAGTAACCTAGGATAACTCTAAAGACTTTTAGTTAAAAGAGTAAAGAGAGTTTACTTTTACCTCGTAGCTGGTAGGCTAAATATATCCCGTTGTTTTATAAGTTATAGGTATTTTTTTATGGCTATTTTGCTTGAGCATCTCATTCCAAAAGTTCTTTCTGTTGCTAGTGAGTGGCATATACGTCTGCTTAAAGACTGGCAGATTATTGTCGGATCACTGCAGACACGTATTTGTTTAGAAAAAGTTGAAAAAAATATAGTATTTATTGGCGTGTATGAGTATTATTGGATGCAAGAGCTTCATTTGCTTTCACGCTTTATTGTAGCAAAAATAAATAACCATCTAGGTGACTCTCATGTTGCTGAAGTAAGATTTAGAGTAATAGATCTACCTAAAAAACAACGGTTGCCAAGGCCTGCTTTCAAACACGAGCAATGTGTAGTTGAGCCACCCGCATTAACTTCACGTGAGCAGCAAGCTCTTATGAAAATCAAAGATGAGCAATTGCGTTGTGCTTTAACTCAATTTCTCAGACGTTGCCAAATAAATAATTAAAGTGAGCAGTATGGTAAAATTTTTTTTATATAGCTTAGGTATAGCTGTTGGTTTATGTGTAATCGTAAGACTGTTACCTAAAACTACCACTATTTGTGGAGTAGCTGGTAAGTCAGGAGGTCATATTGTGCCTGGTTTAACGGTTATAGAAAACTATCTAAAACAATATCCAGAATTTAAAGTACTCTTTTTCTCAACCGATACGCCACTTGATAAAGCTATTATTAGCAAGTACGCGTCGATACACACCTATGTACCTCTTAAGCTTGATAATGTGCCTGGTAAAAATTATAAACGATATCCTGCTTTTATAGCCCAATGCATAGGAGCTTTTGCCCAAAGTATATGGTATTTAGCCAAGCAGCGACCTCAAAAAATAGTAAGTATGGGTGGCTATATTTCTGTCCCTGTTTGTTTGGCTGGATGGCTTCTTGGAGTGCCTATAGAACTGTATGAGCTTAATGCAGTTCCCGGAAAAGCAGTTCTCTGGTTGAGTCCTTTAGCAACTAAGATACTTGTGTGTTTTCCGCAAGCAAAAAAGTATTTTAATCACGATAAAGTTGCTGTTGTAGAGTATCCCTTTAGATTTAAACCGGCACAAACAGTAAGTAAAAAAGACGCTTGTAAACAGTTAGGCTTAAATCCTGAGCATGTTGTTTTACTGGTCCTTGGCGGCTCTCAAGGGTCTGAATTTATTAATACTCTTATACCAGACTTTTTTAAATATCATCAGAATCTTGGTAAAACTATAAGTGTTATACATCAAGCAGGATCGTATGATCTTACTGTACTTACAAAGCTGTATAGTAAGTATGGTATAGAGTCTGTTGTGTTTAGCTATAGACCTGATTTAGATATTTGTTATGCAGCAGCCGATTTTGTAGTAGCTCGTGCGGGGGCAGGAACGTTGTTTGAGATACTCTTTTTTAAAAAGCCAGCTCTTATTATTCCGTTGCAAACAACGACAACTGCACATCAAAAAGATAATGCCTTTGCTTTACAAGAACTTAATCCAAAACTATTTTCTGTAGTTGATCAAAAAAGTGTAGAAGAACATAAAGCGTTATTTTTTACGCAGTTGCAGGATCAACTAACAGAGCTATTGCATGTGGATCATCAGCGGAGACAGGCTCACCTGTTTGATCATGCACAATAACTTCTTTAAGGCTTGGATCATATGAAAAGTGCGTACGTAAGCTACCAGCTTTTTTATTGAATTCTTTCCATATAGGAAAGGCAGTTTGTACTGCGTACACCGCTTTTCCTAGTGACTTATTATCATCACATCCGATATAAACGGCTGTTGTTAAGCTTGGCGTAGCACCAGTAAACCAACAAGTACGAGCATCGTTGGTTGTGCCTGTTTTGCCCAGCGAGTCGCATTGTAACCAGTCTTGTGGGTTTCGTGTGCGTGAGCGTTCCATGCTAATGGTTAACACTTTTGCAACTTGTCCTGTTACCGTAGGGCGTATCACCCGTTTTCTTACTGGATTATGTTTCCAAATTTTAGTACCCCATTCATCTTTTATCCACGAGATACAATAAGGCTCAACGTATAGACCATTTTGAGCAATAACGTTCATCATAGAAACTACTTCAGGCAATGTGCTATCAACGCAACCCAGGGCAAGCGAAGGATACGGGTATAATGGCCCTTTGAAACCGCATTTTTTAGCTAAACTTACTACGCTTTCTGCTCCTGCATGCAGGAGTGTCTTAATGGATACAATATTATTTGACCGAGATAAGGCGCGAGCAAGTGTTACTGGTCCTTCAAATTCATGGTTGAAATTTTGAGGTTCCCATGCTTTACCGTTATCAGTAATTATTACTGGTTCATCCACTTCTAAGTCAGTAAATTTTTTACCTGATTGCAGAGCAGCTGCATAAATAACCGGTTTAAAAGTCGATCCTATTTGCCGTTTTGCTTTTAAAGCTCTGTTAAATTGTGATTGTTGAAAATCATAGCCACCAACAAGCGCTTTTACTGCTCCTGTTTGACTGTCAATTGACAGTAATGCCCCATCAATATCAGGTGTTATTTCAGTGCGTAATCTTTTAACCGTAGTGGTAAAAGCTGCTTCTGCAGCAATTTGCATAGGTACATTTACTGTTGTTTGTATTTTAAGGCCACCACTATAGAGTTTTTGTTTTCCTATAAGCTCTTCAAGCATAAGTCTAATAGACTCTTTAAAGTGTGGTCCTTGACTATGAGGATCACAGGCTGCAGTTATATTTAAAGAACTTTGGCGTGCTTCTTGATATTGTTGCTCAGTTATAAATTTGAGTTTAGCCATAGAATTTAAAATTGTAGTGCGTCGTTGTACTGCTTGTTCAGGATTATACAGCGGACAGTAGCGGTTAGGAGCTTGCACTATACCTGCAAGCAGAGCAGCTTGATCTATCGAAAGATCCCGTACGTTTTTTGACCAAAAGCGTTGGCTGGCAGCCTCTACACCATAGATACCTGCGCCAAAATAGACGTGATTAAGATAGGTTTCAAGAATTTGCTCTTTGGTAAACTGTTGTTCGACGCTTAGAGCTATAAATTGCTCTTGTATTTTACGTTTAAAGCTTTTTTCAGAGTTAAAAAAAAGAAGTTTAACCAGCTGTTGAGTAATAGTGCTTGCACCTTGTGCTCTACGTCTATGGTAGAGATTAACAATAATTGATCGTGCTATACCGCGCCAAGAAATACCAGCGTGCTTGAAAAATTCCCAGTCTTCTGCTGCCAAAAAAGCCTTAATAACATGATCAGGAATTTTTTTTATAGAGACTACTTCACGGCGATCAAGCTGAAAACGGGTCCATTCAGCACCTGTATCATCAAGCAATATAGTAGGTTTACCTGGATTGTAGTGCTCAAGAACTGAAAAGTCTATTGCAGGTTGGGTCGTTACATAAAAAAGTGCGCCTAGTGCACAAGAGACAACGATAACGGAAGCTAAAAAGAGAAAAGAAAAAAAATGTTTTATCATAATAACTATAATTCATGCTTAAAAGTGAATAAAAACAGCAAAAGTGCAACTCTAAAAAGTTTGAGTATATTTTTCTGTAGAGTAAGATAAAGTAGTAGTATGTTACTAATATCGGTATACTACTATTATTATTAAAATACCATTTGTTGAAAGTTTTTTCAACTCGACTCAATCTTTTTACAAATAAAATTATGAATAAACAACTTATTAAATATTATTTGGTAGTAAGCCTAAGCTTTTTTGCTGATATTCTTGTTCTTATGTTGTGCCAAACTCAAATGCTTTTTAGCGTGCGGGCTTTTTATTATGCCCAAGCAGCAACACAAGTGTCTTTTATATATTTACTGTTACCAGGAGCTTTAGTAATACTTGAGTCTTTCTTGTATAGTGGTTATTGTGCCGTGGATCTTATTGCTATGGTTCCTCTGACCTTTGCTTTATATAAAATACAAAAAATGGTTACTGGCTCACTATGGATAACGAGTTGCCTTGCTTTTGGCTGTTTTATATTTCATGCTCTTGTTGTTGATTATGGATTATTCGATAGATCTCTCTCGTGTGTGGTTAACTTGAAGGGTAGTCTTTTTCATGCTATACTTATTGTAGTAGTAATACGTTATATTTTACGAGGTAGTCAAGGCAATCGCTTGTAGCTGTTACTTGTAACAGATAATGAGAGGAAAGTCCGGACTCCAAACGAAAAAAGTACCTTAGGATAACTGGGGAAGCGTAAGCTTATGGAAAGTGCCACAGAAAATAACCGCCTTATACTATAAGTATACGGTAAGGGTGAAAACGTGTGGTAAGAGCACACGATATGTCCTAGTAATAGGCCATAGGGGTAAACCCTACTTGGAGCAAGACAAAATAAGCATGTTCGGTGTTTCGTTTCGGTTTAAACATGCGGGTATGTCGCTTAGATAGATGGTTGCCATTGTAGTTAGCTACAAACAGAATCCGGCTTACTGATTACCTCGTTTTATTTTTTAAAAAAAGTTCTTCCCTATGTCTTTTAAATTACAGTCTTTTTTATGGATGTTGCCTTTTATCTGCTTTTTAAGCGGTTATCAGCTGTTGCGTGTTTTTACCCATAGAGAGATTATCGAAACGCCTGCGGTAGTAGGGTTGCATGTTGCTGATGCTATTAAAATCTTTTCTCGGTTTAATCTCAATACGCGCATATTAACAGAAAAAGAAGATAGTGATTTACCTGAAGGTATTATTATTAGCCAGGCGCCAGCAGCAGGCCAAAAGGTTAAAGCACATCAGTCTATTTATTTGGTAGCTACGCGCCATCCAGCAAAACCACAAGCTCCTCGTTTAGAAGGTCTTACATTATCACAAGCACAAGCAGCAGCAAAGCAGAGTGATGTACGTTTAAAAACAGCATTCATTGAGAGCAATGCCCTACAAAACAAATGTTTTGCTCAAAATGTCCGTCCTGGAGAAGAGTTAGAATCTAAAAATATATTAGCCTATTTTTCTGCAGGTACTACGTCAATAAGAATTCTGCCCGATTTAAAAAATAGAAAAGTAAGTGAAGTATTACCCTTTTTAAAAAATTACGGTATAGAAACCGTTGTTGCGCATGCTAATCCATCTAACGCTGACCTTGAGCATACGTGCACTTCTTGCATAGTAACTGAGCAGCGGCCCCTAGCGGGTACTCTTGTTGATCTTAAAAAGCCACTCAAGGTACATATCACTGTTGCCGACCCTTTGCAGAGAGATTAATTTCTGCTTATACTAATACTATAGTTATAAAAATAAATAACTTTATATTTACAAATTACAAAGGGACATTATGAATAATTCACGTAAAATATTATTACCATTCTTAGCAGTTTCACTTCTTGTAGCTCCCCTAAGAGCTAACGATGTAGTTATACAAGATGGTGATAGTAAAATTGAAGTAGTAGAAGATATTAAACCTGTTGCGAAAAAAACAACAAGTGTTTTTAAAGATGCATTTAGTATAACAAGTGGTGCACTATGCTTGGCAATAGCTTATACATTTTATCCAGAAATGGTAAAGTCTTATAATGAATTTAATATGCGCAACTCAGGACTCAATAGAGGCTTTGCTAAATACGGTGCCAAAGCTGCTGGCTTTTTTGGAAATAAACAAGACAAGCAAGCTGTGCAGATGGCATACCAACAACATTTAGCAGAAGCTGCAGCTCCAGCCATTGGTTATACTTTGGGTACAGTTGGATTCGCAGGCTTAGGACTTGCGCTTATTGCTCGTGGTTTACACTTAACTAAATAAGATTATAATCTTTGCACATTACAAAGGGACATTATGAATAATTCACCTAAATTACTAGTGCCATTTTTAGCACTAGCACTTTTTGCAGCTCCTTTAAGAGCTGTATCTCAAGATGATACTCTCTTGGACATTGATATCTCTTCCGTAGAGATAAGAGATGTAAGAGATTTAGATAAGGACGTAGAAGTATCAGTAAGGGTTGCGGAAAAAAAGCCCAATACCCTGTGGAAAGATACCTCTACAGTAACTAAAGGCGCGCTTTTATTAGCAAGTGCTTATATGTTGTATCCTCAAGTTAAAAGATCTTATAAGATCTTTAAAGCAGGCGGCCCTGGTGTTCGCAAATTATTTAAAGAAGTAAGTTCTAACGCGCAAGTGGTAACCCGCCTATGGAAAAATAACGCAGATATTCCTGATCTAAAAGTAAAGCAAAATATGATTAAAACAGGTGCACTAACTACAGTTTATACTGCTGGAATGCTAACTTGTGCTGGACTAGGTCTTAGTTATATTGCTCGTGGCTTACACCTACCTAAGCAAGTTAATAAATCTTACGAAAATTTTAAAGCAGCAACTCCTCATGCTCGTAAAATAGTTAAGGAAAATCTACATAAAGCAGCGGAGAAAACTAGTGTTTACACTGCTGGTATGTTGACTTCTGCTGGACTAGGTTTTAATTATATTGCTCGTAGTTTACACTTAACTAAATAAGCTTGTAATTAGTATAGTTAAAGAGAGCACAAAGTTATTTGTGCTCTCTTTGTTTTTAACCCAAAAGAGATACTATGATTAACTTTCGTCGATTATTACTGTTGTTTTTAATTATGGGCGTTTTTGTAGCCCCTTTGAGTGCACTAGAAAAAACACTACAAATGACTGAAGTGCCGAGTGAATTTGAACAAGATGTAGAGGAAAGCTCTCAAGAAGTTGTAGCGGTAAAACAAAAGCAGAGTTTTTCTAAAGATATATTTTTAGTAAGTAGTGGAGTATTGTGCTTGTTTTCTGCCTATCAGCTTTATCCGCAGCTTATACATGCTTACGAGCAGTTTAAGCGCAGTAAGGGTGTTCGTAAGATCGTGTATAAACCAACAAGAAAAGTACATACTTTTAGCACTCTGGCTGAAGATACAAAAGTAGCTCAAGAGCCGGTTAAAGTCGCTATTTTAAAGGCTGGAGCAGAACTTGCAGCTTATAGTCTAAGTACAGCCGCTTTTATAGGATTGGGACTTGTTTCATTAGCTCGTGGTTTGCATTTAGTTGAGTAAAATTTAAATTATAATTATAGAGAAAGAGCACAGTCAAACTGTGCTCTTTCTATTTTGGATGTTTACTTAGCTTAGCTTGCTATTGAATACAGCAGGAGCCATTTGCCGCTTCAGCTATGGGCTTTTCAGGTAAAGTTGCAGAAACTTCAGTAGTATCAACTCCTAATACATGGAAACTTTCAAGTTCTTCTTTTGTTTGCTTTTCCATGATTTTTGCTGCTTTTTCGTACGCTAATTCGATCTGGCTCAATTGTGCTGAAACTCGTGCAGTATAATGTTTTTTAGCCTGTAATTTTTGTGCTTCTGCTTTAGCTTCTGATCTTTCAAAAAGTTCTAAAGCATTATGTTTTTTAGCTTCTTGTGCTTGAGCTAGTTTGCTTTCAAGCTCTTCTGCTTTTTTACGTGTTTTTTCTAACTCAGATTCTAAATTTCTTGTCTCTTGAAATTTTAGAAAGAGATTATTTTCCAGCACCATTGTTTGACTTAAATCAGCTATTGGTTTTTCTACTTCTAAAAATTCTTGTAATGGTGCTTCTAGTTGAGGTATATCAGTTGTTAATGTTTCGCGAGGTGATGCTGGTAGAGGTAGTGTGCTAGCCAGAGATGCATTAGCTAATGTTAATTCTAGTGCTAATTTGGCTATTTTATCTTGATTTTCAACAAGTACAGTTTCTTTTTGGCGATTATCTACTACCGGTGTGAGTGTAGTGCTTTTAGTAGCTACAAGCGTTTCTGCTTGCGCTAATTCTGTATACAGAGTAGTTATCTGTTCATTGATCCATTTTTGATTTACTAAACTATAGTTACTTTTTGTATTTTCAAGAATAGTTAAAATTTGCTTGATAGTTTGACTATCTTGTTTAGTATCACCAGCGCTTTGTAGTTGAGCAATCTCTTTTATAAGGTTTTCACGAGCGATTCTATCTTTTCTTCTTAAGCCCATATTTGGGTAAGCTCTAGCCACTTTTGTTTGTGCTGCAGGAGAACGTTCAAGGTAATCAAAATTACTTGAGATTTTTACATCAATAGAAGTTCCCGGAACATCTGGACACTTATACATTGATAAAGCAGATGAGCATGAAAATAACAATGTTAAAGATAATAATGCGTAAGTTTTCATACATACCTCGTAGATGATTTTAGTAGCTAGGCAATTCTTGCTTTCTAGTGTAATGCTCTTGAGCTTCTTGGGCAAGTAGTTTATGTTGAGAGGTTTGCCAAAGAATCTGACAGAGCCGTATGTAGTATGCTTGGATGAGCTTTTTCGTAGACTAGTTTGTATAGAGCTACGTGTAAAGGTAAATCGAGCTTATACTTATTAGCAAGTTCTTTAAGGGCTTGAAGTGTATTAATACTTTCAGGAATAGTAAGAGAGTTGTGGGTTATATGCGCAAGTGTAATCCCTTGAGCAAGAGATTTGCCTACGTGCGTATTGCGACTTTGTGTGCTAAAAGCGGTTAATATACAATCACCTAGGCCTGCTAAGCTGGAGAGCGTGCTAGCATCGGCCCCAAGAGCTTTTAGTAGTGTAGAAAGTTCGCCAAGTGCTTGGGTGATAAATAAAGCTCGCATATTATCACTTGCGTATGCTTCTTGTATAAAACCAGCACCTAAAGCTATACAATTTTTTAATGCAGCTGCTGCTTGTACACCAAGTATATCCGGAGTGCTAACTGTTTTAAAATAACTCGTTTGGATAAGCTGTTTGACTAAAGTGCTTAAGGGTAAGTTTGTGCTTGCAAGCATAACAGCGGTAAACTTTTTTTCTATAACTTCTTGAGCAAAACTAGGGCCTGAAAGAATAGCGAGCTCAGGACTATAGCCAAGGACAGACTCTAGTATCTGGCTTGATACTAATAAGCTTGTAGTTTCTATGCCTTTACTAAGCAGTACCCATCGGGTAGTTGGCAAGATAAATGGCTTAGCTTGCTCAAGCACAGAACGTAAAAACTTTACTGGTATTGCTTGAAAAATAAGCTCAGCTTCTTCTATTGCTTGTTGCAAGTTGCAGGTGCTTTTTATAAGCGGGCTTAACTCAGATGCAAAGGGTGCATACAAGTAATTTTTATTATTAAAGTGTATATCTGCTTGTACTTGTGGAGTTCTGCACCACAAAGTAACAGTATGGCCGTTATGGGCTAAAAGAGAAGCGCATGCTGTTGCCCATGCTCCTTCACCTAAAATAGTTATAGTCATGAGCCAAAATTTCTTGAGCGTTGCTGATAATCACTTAAAGCATCTTCAAAGTGTTTATAAGTAATATCTGGCCATAAAATATCAAGAAAATAAAGTTCACTGTAAGCTGCTTGATACAACAAAAAGTTGCTTAAGCGCTTAACGCCGCCCGTTCTGATAATTAAGTCCGGGTCAGGCAACGCATGTGACCATAAGTGCCGGGCAAAAAGCTCTTGAGTAATATCTTGGGGCTCTATTTTTTTGCTTTTAACTGCATAAGCTAATTGTTGAGCAGCTGTTACTATTTCCTGGCGGCCACCATAACAAAAAAGCAGAGCTAATTTAAGTGTTGTCAGGTGCTGTGTTTGAGCTTCTAGTGTTTGTATAGTAGGCAGCAGATGTTCAGGAAAATAGGTTTTATCACCTATAAAAGTTATCTGTATACCGTTTTTTATAAGCTCAGGAAGCATTTGTTCAGCTTGCTTGATAAAGAGATCAAAAAGAAACTGTACTTCATCAGGTGCGCGCTTAAAGTTTTCTAGAGAAAATACGTATAGCGACAAGTAATTAATACTATTTTTCAAGCAAAATTCAAGCGCTATACGCACTGATTCAATACCTTGGTTATGGCCAAGCCATGGGGCAAGTGCTCTTTTTTTTGCCCAACGACGATTGCCATCCATTATCAGTGCAAGATGCTCCATTAACTGGCCTTTTTAGCAGTACTATAAACTGTATAGCGTTGTAGGCTCGGCATTAAGTGTTGAGCAAAAGCTATACTAGAGACAACTGCGTAGTAAAGCATAGTCATACTCGTAGCAATCATAAGCCGTTCTGCCCAAACAACAGAACTTAAAGCATGCCAACTTGCTGCATCTATGTTATGAGTATATAACCACATAACAGAGCCAACTGCATGTGCTACAAAAGTACTGCCGACAGATCGTAAGAAAATAGAATTAGTTGGTATGAAACTGAGCATAATTGGTATAAGCCAATATGCAGAATACCAAGCTGCTTGCGATCCTACAGGGTGAGTGACAAATAATGCTATACACAGTAGTGGTACTAAGCTGCGTATACACTTTGATGTGCTTGAAAGATAAAGCGCTGCGCACATTGTAGGTACATGAAGAAACGAACTTATGAGGAGGGTTGTGCCTGAAAAATAGGTTTGAGCGCTTATGCGTACTGCGTATACTGCTAACGCGGCAAGAGGCCCGCCAAAAAAACCTATCGCTGGTGATATGCTTTGTCCAAGCGAAAAAAACGCTGCTTTTGAACCTACCATAAAAGAAATTTTTATGGAGTGTGTTGCTAAAGCGATAAGCATGCTTAAGAGTTCATGCAGGCGCTTGTATATGCCCTTGTTTGCTCGTTTATTTTTCATATAACTATCCTTTCTGTTGCATAGTAAATAAGTATAACTATACCATATATAATAATATAGTGAATTTTTTTAGTGAATTATAGGTGGACAAAATTAAAAAAATTGATATACTAATAGATAATTAGCAAGAAATTCTGAGCTCTGCTTTTTTGGTTTAAATAGCACCAAAAGTGGGGCTCGTTTTACTTTAAAAACTCCATTCTATTAAAAAAAAGAGACAATAATTATGAAATATAAAGCACTTATTTTTGATATGGACGGCACTATTGTTGATACTTCACCTTTATGGAATGCAGTAACTAAAGAGCTTTTGTGCCGTAAGACAACCTCTTTATGCCCTAAGGTGCATGCACAGCTCACGCAAGACTTGCATGGACTTGCTATGCATAAAGCATGCGCTTTAATAAAAGAGAGATTAGAGTTATCAGAGCACGTAGAGGATCTGATAACAGAAAAATCAGCTATTGCTTGTTTACTGTATCAAAAAGGGATAACCTTTATTCCTGGCTTTGAGAACTTTTATGCTTTTATTAAAAATAACCTAAAAACTGCTATAGCAACTAACGCAGACGATGCTACTCTTGCACTTTCTATTGAAGCTCTTAAACTTGATACCTATTTTAATGAGCATATTTACAATATTTCACATGTTGATAATATATGTAAACCACATCCGGCTATTTATGTATATGCAGCCAAGAAGCTTGGTGTTGATCCTCAAGACTGTATTGCTCTAGAAGATTCAGCTCATGGTATTAAGTCTGCTAAGGCTGCTGGTATGTATTGCATTGGTATTAATACCTCAAAAGATCTTGAACAGTTAAAGCAAGCTGATATGATTATAGACGGTTACGATGAGCTTATTGATCATCCACTATTTAGCTTTAAAAAATAAAAAAAATTACCATTAAATTCTACTGAAAACGAGCTCTGTGAGATTGTATAAATAGCATTGATTTTTACTTAAATTGCAGTAAGCTTAAGTATATAATTAATCTTAGATAACCTCCATTTCCCCTGTCCTTGACTTACGTCTGGATAGGGGTCATTTGTGTAAAGCATGCCATATAAAAATAAACCCCATCGCATAGTTCCTCATATCCATAAAGGCCGTTTTTATAATCATGAAGGTGAAAAAAAACCGCATGTTTTTATTCCTTCAGTAACTATGCTCCTTAAAAGCCATTTTCGCAAACAGACAGAAAAAGCAACTATGCTCAACTGGGTAGAGCGCAGTGAGCCTGTGCAGCGCAGCGAGCAACTTACTATTACTTGGATAGGCCACGCTACATTTCTGATTCAGATTGGTACTATAAATATACTAACCGATCCTGTTTTTGGTAGTCTTTCTTTATTGTATCCACGCATTTTACCTGAAGGTATACCGTTTAAACAATTACCGCCCATTGATTTTGTATTGATTTCTCATAATCATCGTGATCACATGGATGCTCATACGTTACAACTGTTAAAACATCAAGCGGGAATCAAGTTTTTAGTGCCTCAGGGTGATAAAAAATGGTTTAGAGATCGTGGATTTGATAAAGTTATAGAAAATAATTGGTGGGACCATCAAGTATACGTAGCAGCTGCTAATGGTACTACGCGTATAGAGTTTACTTTTTTGCCAGCATTTCACTGGTCGCAACGTGGTGTTTTTGATTATAATAAGTCTCTTTGGGGTAGTTGGATGATTTCATGTAATGGCACCACTATCTATTTTGGTGGCGATACTGCTTATAGTCACCATTTTAAGTGTATAAGCCAGGAGTTTCCTGTAATAGATTTTGCTCTTATACCTATAGGACCATGCGAACCACGCTCAATTATGCGTACGTCCCATATTAATGCCGAAGAAGCTGGACAAGCTTTTAGAGATTTAGGAGCTAAGCATTTTATTCCTATGCATTGGGGCACTTATTTTTTTGGAACAGACAACTTTATGTTGCCACTTGATAGGCTTAATGCTTGGTGGGGTACAGCTAACTTAGAGTCTGATAAACAGTTGCATTGGATAAAAGCCGGTCAAAGGATAACATTTGATACGCCTACTATTTACCAGCGCAAAGTACCACACTTCAGCTTGCTTGAGATCTGAAAAAAGGCGCTTTTTATTTAAGCGCCTTTTTGTTTTTAGTATTTAATTAATCGTAAAAGCCTTTAGTTAAATAGGCTCTACCTGAGTCGCCACAAATCATTACTGCTAAATCATTGGGCCCTAATTGTTTTGAGTATTCTTGTACAGCGTAAGCCACAGCGCCGCTACTTGGTCCAATTAAAAGACCATGAATTGAAGCCATAGGTTTTAAAATATCTAATGCTTGATCATCAGTTACACAGACAAATTCATCAATAACGCTCGTATTTAACACAGGTGAAACAAAATCAACGCCTACGCCTTCAAGTTTATAGGGCTTAGGATTGCCCGCAGTTGACCTAAAAGAGTTAGCTGCGTCTATAGCTATAACTTTAACGTTAGGATTCTGTTCTTTTAAGTATTTACCTACACCACTTATAGTGCCTCCAGTGCCAGCTGCTGCAAAAAAATGAGTAATTTTGCCTTCAGTTTGGCGCCAAATTTCAGGACCTAATAAACTATAATGCGCCCGCGCATTTGATACGTTATAGTACTGATTTAACATAAATGAATTAGGTGTACTTTTATGTATCTTTACTGCAGTACTATGGTAGCTATTGGGATCATCAACAAACTGAGTTGCTGGACACTTGATAACTTCAGCACCGTATGCTTTAAGTGTTTGATATTTTTCATTGCTTACTTTTTCAAATACCGTAATAACAACTTTATAGCCTTTAAGAGCGCCGATTAATGCGGTAGCTATACCCTGATTGCCTGATGATGCTTCTATAAGTGTACCGCCTGGTTTTAAAAGACCTAGTTGTTCAGCTTCTTCAATCATAAATAAAGCTGAGCGATCTTTTACGCTACCGCCTGGGTTTAAATATTCAAGTTTGGCAAAAATACGTCCAAGAGATTCAAAGTTAACTTTTACTAAAGGTGTATTACCTATAGCTTTTAATATGGTTTCATGCATAACAAGACCTTAGTAATTAATAATTATAAAGCTTAAATAGTATACTAGTAGCATACACTAACTTGCTCTGATAATCAAAAATATTGCGTAAAAAATATCAATAGTAATTAATTGAAGCTTTTGAGCTCTTGGCGTGAATTTCTTATTTGACAGTATTAATAAATATATATAAAATTAAATTATAATTTATTAATATAAGGTGGCTGTTTCTATGAAAATTTTTTTACTAATTTTATGTTTAAACTTGTTATTAACACCATTAGCTTACTCTATGAACAGAGTCCCCTTCTTGGCAAATAATCTATTGCCTCTTTATGGCACCAATTATAGTCAGGCCCTTTGTGACGCAATTAGGTGTAATAATATACCATTGGTTACCCAACTTATTAGCAATTTTCCTGAAATACTTAATCTTGTTTCTAATGGTCTTACTCCTTTGCACGTAGCTGTAAGTGAAGGCAATAAAAAAATTATTGAACTATTGCTTAAAGCAGGAGCTGATCCTAATATTCTTGACAGTTTAAATCGAACTACTCTTTGCAATGCACTAAAACCAAATAATCATTTTATAATTGGCTGCTTACTTGCTTATGGTGCAGGTGTGCCAGAAATTTTTCTTAAAAATGTTGATTTAGTTAACGTGCACAGTATGCAAAATAAATTAATTAATGCTGTTGAAGATAATGATATAAAAACTATTGGAACACTGTTAAAACAAGATTTATATCTTCCTATTTTTATCAAAAACTATATGTATCAAAAACTTATCAAATCAGTAGAGCAGGATAATGTCCAAGCCTTTAGAGCTTTTGTTAAGCAAGGTTATTCTCTTTATACTTGTGACACAGTAGGCAATACGCTTTTGCATAGTGCAATACGTTCTGGCAGCAAGCAAACTCTCTGTTATATTATTTCTCTTTTATATAAAGTTAATAAGTTAGAAAGCTTTTTAAATAAGAAGAATAAAGAAGGTTTTACGGCTATAGAACTAGCGGTAAATAACCCAAATATGCTTAAACTTCTTTTAGGTCTACAAACAGATTTACCTGAACTTGATTTAGCTGTCACTACTAAAAGTAGGTGTACTGTATCTTAAATTTATTTTTTATATTTTTCAATTTGAAAGTGTCCTTATGAAATCCTTTTTACTTACTCTTTTTTTAAGTGTTCTTACACTTCCATTTGTTGGTGCTATGAATCAGTTTCCTCGAAATGTCATGCTATCAGATCAGCAACAGTATAGTATTGCTGTTAGTGAGCAGGAGTTTAAGGAAAGCCGTGAACGGTTAGACCTATTTAATAAGCTTTGGAATCAAACTAATGGTGACGGTATAACAGACCTCTGTTATAGTCAAGCTCTTTACGCCGCTATCCATCTTCGTGATACTTTACTAGCAGAAAAAATTATTAGTAACTGCAGTACTGCTACCCTTAATCTTTATGTGCATTCTTCTTCGCCGTCAGTACATATATGTGGTATGACTCCGCTCTTAAAAGCTGTACAGCTGGGTAATAAAAAAGTAGTACAACTTTTACTTGATGCTCAAGTCGATACTGAATGTAAACTATCTGGTAGTGACTACGACTCGACTCCTCTGCTTTTAGCTGCTAGTAGCAAACGTATAGATATAGTAGACCTTCTGCTTAAAGCCGGTGCTAAGACTGACATTAAACCCTCTTCTTACGCTTCAACTGAAGATTTTATTCAATGGGCAATAATCCGGGGTGATATACGTTTAATACAATGTCTCCTTTCTCATAATTTAAAACTAAAAGATTTAGGTTATGGTTATCCAAGGGTAGCGCAAGCAAAAAATTTACAAGATGCCCTTAACAAGGCTGTTAAAGATAACGATTTTATGTCTTTATTAAAATGCTTAAGTCAAAAAGAAATGTATATAAATAACACTGCTCGAGATTTTATTTATAAAAAACTTGTTGAGTGTATAGAACAGGATAATATTGTAAATTTAAGAGCTTTGCTTCTGCAAGGGTGTTTTAAATATATTACAAGTGTCTCTGATGCACAGTGTAATACGCTTTTACATAGAGCAGTGCAATGTGGTAGTAAACGGTGTATTGCATATTTGGTTTCACTTTTTCATAAGGTTAAAGGTCTGGATAGGCTTTTATGTAAAAGAAATCAAGATGATCTTACCCCTATAGAATTAGCTGTAAATAATCAAGAGGTCCTTAAACTACTTTTAGACCTGCAAACAGATGTACCCGAGCTTGATTTAGCTATACCTACCAAAAGCTGGTGTACTATTTCTTAATTATATCTCTTAATTTTATTTTATAATCTAAAGATTCTTTCGTTAAATTATTTTTATCAAGATAAGATTTCCTAGAATTTATCCAAAGAATTGGTTGCATCTATAGCTATAACTTTAACGTTATTAAGTATTTGCTTACACCATTTATGGTGCCACCAGTACCAGCTGCTGCAAAAAAATGAGTAATTTTGCCTTCAGTTTGGCGCCAAATTTCAGGACCTAATAAACTATAATGTGCTCGTGTATTTGATATAAAGATTGTATAAAAAATATTAGTAAAAATAAATTAAAAATTTACAAAAAGGTCTGATTTCTTGTTTTTTTGACAATATTATTAAATATATGTATTATTAAGTTATAATTTATCAATTAAAAAGGGATCTTATGAAATTATTTATATATATCTTGATGTTAAGTGTATGTGTATTGCCTGGACTCTATAGTATGAGTGATACACCATTGAACCGTGCTGCCCGTATTAATAGAGAGAAGCGTATACTAGTGCTCAAAAATGCATTTACTCAAGATCCTAACCATAGATTAACTGTTAATGATTATAAGTCTGCTCTTAATGATCTGATTGCAGCTTTATTTGAGCAGGAGGACAAAGAAACCCGTCGCTTAACTTGTGACTTACTTATAAAGGTAGTTAAAGTATCCGACAAAACCTTGCCTGGAGTTTGTGCTATTAATATAAACTGTTTAGGTAAAGCAATTCACCATAAAAAACTAGATGTAGTAAGACTTTTCCTTTCACTGGGCGTTGATTGCAATAAAGCGGATTCTATTTATGGACTTCCTCTTGAGAATGCAGTAAAAGATGGTAATGTCACTCTTATTGGCTGTCTAATTATATACGGTGCAACTATACCTGAGCATTTAGCTAATGATCTATACATAAATGAAGCTCAACAAATCCAAGTTTTGGTCGATAAAGCTATCTTTAAAGAAGACAGTACATCTTTAGATAGTTCTCTTGAAGACGACAATACAAGAAAAGATACAATGTTCGCTCGGCTGTATACTCAGCGTGTTGAGAGGAACAAGCGTTTAACAGCACTAAAAGATGCATTTAAACAAAATACTAATTATAAATTAACTATTGAATATTATAAGCAGGCCATTAACGATTTAGGTGAAACTGTATCTGAGTCATTATATGATGACAAAGATCTCTCCCACTTAATTACTCAAGTACTTCAAGCCGTTGATGGTACATTGCCTGAAATTGGCGTTGTTAATCAAGAATTTTTAACTCTAGTAATATGTCAGCAAAAATTACCTCTAGTAAAGCTGTTGCTTGAATTAGGTATTAAATGTACTCATACTCATCTTGTAAAGGCATTGTCTTATTCTACGATAGAAATTCTTAGCTGCGTACTGAACTCAGGTGTACTTAGCTGCGTACTGACCTCAGGTGTAACTGTACCTTCATATTTAGCGCGTCATGCAAGGATAATTGAAGCTCAAAAATTGTATAGTACAGTTAAGGAGCCTCAAAAGTGTAGTGAAACTATACAGC
>JACDHA010000025.1 GCA_013821315.1 Candidatus Dependentiae bacterium
GGCGTATGTAAATTCTCATAAAACACAAGTGGCTGTTATTACTGGTAGTTTAGGGGCAGCCTATATCTTATGGCAAATTGGCAAAAGTGTTAATGCCGATAGACAGCAGAATTTAACAACCATTGATGCATTTTTGGGTAGCTTATCAGCTGAACAATTTGCAGCAATTGGTAGTTCGTCTGACTTAGTCCAACTGGTTGGTCAAGCACAAGATAATCCTGCTTATTTGCTTGAAAGTGCTGACTTTGTAGTACTTTTAAGTAGCAAGCAAAAACATAATTTAGAACAGATAGTAGCTCATTATAATCAAAGTATAGCTTTGCTGAAAGCTGATTACTAATATTTTTTTACTCTACACGCTATAAATTAAAGGGTGCTCCGGCACCCTTTTTTGTTAGTTGCATCTTTGGCTTATTTCAAGTTAAACTAATCAAAACAGTGGTGTATTATATTAATAATGTAAAAGAGAAAACTATGAAAACAAGAAAAACTTTGTGTAGTATAGCTATTGGTCTTTTAAGCTCTTGTTTAGTTATGTGTAGGGCTGAAAATACTTTTGACAATCCAGCAACTTATAGAGAGCTTGATATTAAGCAAGCCTATACTAAAGAAAATGTTATACCAGTTGCTATTTTAGGCGGTGGCCCTGCAGGCTTAACAGCTGCCATGTATACTACACGAGCTCGTATACATACGGTTGTTTTCACTGGTCCAGTACCTGGGGGACAGCTTACTAATACTACACTTGTTGAAAACTGGCCTGGCATTGCAAAAATGCAAGGATACGAAATTATGGATATTTTACAAAAACAAGTTCAAGATTTTGGTGCAGTTATTATTGAAGACACAGTAACTAAAGTGGACTTTGATCAATGGCCTTTTGTATTAATGACAGAATCAGGAAGGGTTATGCATGCACTTACCATAGTAATTGCTACAGGATCAGCACCGCGGCAATTAGGCATTCCTGGTGAGCTTGAGTATTGGGGACGAGGTGTAACACCTTGTGCATTATGCGATTGCGGATTTTTTAAGGGTAAAGATGTAGTAGTAGTTGGTGGTGGTGATGGTGCAGTTGAAGAAGCTTTACAATTAGCTTCTCATGCAAAAACGGTTACTATTATTGTGCGTAAAGACCGTATGAGAGCAGCTAAAAGCATGCAAGAAAGACTTGAAGATTATAAAAATGTAAGCATAGTCTACAACAAGCAAATTCTTGAAGTTGTGGGTGATGGTAATGCAGTTACGGGTCTTAAAATAAAAGATTTTGAAACAGATCAAGAAAGTTTGTTGACTGCTCAAGGGCTATTCTTAGCTATAGGCCATAATCCTAATACAAGTCTATTTAGTAATTATTTAGCTATAAATAATGCAGGATATTTAGAGCTTGAAGGACGCTCACAAACTACTTCGGTTAAAGGCGTCTTTGCTGCAGGTGATGTTGAAGATAGTAAATTCAGACAAGCAGTAGTTGCATCTTCAAGTGGCTGTAAAGCAGGACTTGAAGCAGTTGAGTGGTTGCGTGATATAGGTCTTACCGAGCTAGTAGCACGTAAACTACAATTATTTGCTGAAGAGACAGAAGTACAGATTAATTAAAACAAGTTAATACAAAAAAAAGAGGCACTTATTACAGTGCCTCTTTTAGTTTAGAGCGGTGCTATTTCTTGAGCAACTGATGTTGCTGGAACACCTGTTTTAATACGTCTGATAAATTCAGGGCCATACATGTAGGCGCTAAGTAAAAACGCTAGTAATACGGGTATTTTAACTGGTTTAAAGCCCCAGAGTTTATAAGCTATATTACAAAACGTTAGCACTATAATAACAGGATATACCATTAAAATAAGTGGTATTGAATAGTAGAGTAACCCCTTAAGCTTAAGTTGAGCAATTACTGTTGTTAATCCAAGTACTAACGTGAGTGCTGTAGTATAGCCTACTTTGCGTTGTAAAATATCGTTGCGTAGATACTCACTTACTACTGAAGCAAGAGCAATCATAGTTGAAAGACATGCTACAAGTACTGTAAGACTGATAAAGACAGCCCCTTTGTCGCCAAGAACACGGATTATAGTGGTAATAAAAATTTTACCTTCATCGAGGTGACCAAGCCCTTGACCATGAAAAGCTCCTAAGTATCCCATGCCAATATACACAAGAGTTAAAAGAAATCCTCCTATAATACCCCCACGGAGCATAACTTTAGCTAAGGCACGATGATTACTCGTAATTTCTGGAGCAGCAGTACGCTTTAAAATGGCGATGATAATATAAGCAAAAAATATCATGCCCACTAAATCAAAAGTGTTGTAGCCTTCTTGAAAGTTAGTCTTAAATATTTCCCATGAAGGCGTAGATACTACTGCCATAGGTTTACGAAACCAAAATCCTAAAGATATAATCGTAAACATAGAGAGCAGTTTAAGCGGGCTTAAAATTTTACCCAGTAAATCAACAATTTTATTTTTATGGTAGCAGCAAACAAACGTTAAGAGTGCAAAAAACAGACTAAACCAGAGTATGCTGCAGGATTCACCCACAAACGGTGAGATTAACTCGTAGGTAAGCCCTACAATACGAGGCATAATTAAGAGGGGCCCTATAGTAAGCATGCAGAAAAGTATCAGTAAATTACCTGGTATTTTACCTGTACGAGCAAAGAAAGCCCTGTAGTCGCCATCAAAAAAAACCATACCAATAAGGCCAACTAGCGGTAATAAAACGGCAGTAATAATAAACGCTGTTAACCCTAACCATGTCTGCGTACCAGAAACGATGCCAACTTTAGGAGGGAAAATTAAATTACCTGCACCAAAAAGCATAGCAAATATAGCTAGCCCGGTAGTAAGTGTGGTTGACTGAAAATATTTTTTCATAGTATTCCTTTATAGTTACTAAAACAAATAATAAAAGCATAATAAGACACAACAGTGCTCTTATGATAGAAGACAACTAAAATAATTAAAAGCAAAAAGAAAAAGATTTATTTTATAAACAAATACTAATAATGGGCAGATAGGCCCAACACATAAAGGCAGGATATAAAGAAAGACTGTAAGAAAAAGTAACTGGTGTGGTGACAGTTTTTTTAGACAAATCCTTGTCCATGATGGCTCCTTTAAGGTGTTATAACCAGTAAAATATTCTTTCTTAACATATACCATTCCTGTGTCAAATGCAAATTAGCAGCTAGGTTACAAGTGTTTGAAGGGCCGTTAATGCACCTACTGCTAATCGCATACTAAAGCTCTCGTGTACGTAGGGCTGCCAGCTTGTTTGAGCATACTGTTGTATACGGCTTACACTATTTTTTATGTTAGCTGACTTTAGTAAGCACTGATTATTGTGTGCATTAAGCACCTGGAAGCCAAAATAACTCTCATGAGCATTAAGTGAAAGTGTTAAGTCAGTTATATTTTGATAAGTAAAACTTGTTTTTTTGAGCAACTCTTTAACTAAAGGTATAAGTATAACAAGAGGTAATGGAGTAAGAGTATTATACACAGCTTGAGTGTTAACAGGTGTTGTGTTAAATAAACCAGGGCTATAATGATTAAAAAACCAATAAGCACAGTGTCCAAAGGCTTGTTTGTCTTCATCTGCAGTTATTTGAAGATCATACAGATGTTTACCAGGACAAACTTTGACATATTCTTGTGTATTAAAAAGATCGCTTAATTTACGATGCGTTATACCATGAGGAGTAGAGAAGCTATCGCCACTTTGCACTGTATCGCCCGTTGAGTAGATATTTATAACAGTTTTAAAAATGCTTTTTTTAGCAAGTTGTGCAGTTTCTGTTTGTAGGGGAGTACCAAGCAGTACTACTGTGTCGATACTAATTGCTGCTGGTGAACGCTCTGCAGCTTGAGCTGTGTATAAAATAACATTGCCACCATGGCTGTATCCGCACAGAGTAATTATGGGTTCATAATTCTGTTGTTTATAGGTATAAATAAGTTTTATAAGAGTTTGATAAAGGTCTTCAGCTGTTTGTTTTCTATGACTTTCGCTTAAAAGGCCGGTAAAACCAAAAGTATAATAGTCATGTTCTACGTGTTGTTTACTGTTGTTTGCAAGTAGTTTTGTTATGGTATGATAAGCGCCAATTGCTTGATAAGCACCTTTTTTGCTGAGCGCTGGAGGAAGTGTTTGTTGAGTATATTGTTGTAAGTAGCCATTATCAATTTTATGTAAACCAACATCAAGCATAATACAATCTTCTTGTAACAATGGATTAGTGCGTAACTGCCCGATACAGCGTGAATACCAGTCCTGAGAATCAAGATTATGGATATAGGTTTTATGAGGATTAAGGAATGCCAAAAAGGGAAAAACTGTACCATGCACAAATATAGTTACTTGCTTTTTGATCGGAGTTTTTTTTACTTGTAGGCTAAACGTGGCAGTTATAATCAAAAGAATTGAAGTTAGATAGATACCACTCACTAATTGTTTTTTATCAATCATGTAATTTTCCATTATTTTTTCTTACTTGTATATACTAACTAAGTTTAATAGAACCGTCAGGCTATGCAACAGGTCAAAAACAGATGTTTTTCCTTATACCGGGTCTAGTATGTAGTATTAGATTAAGGCATTATACAACTGCAAGAGATAGCTAAAAAGTTAAAGCAGGTTCTCTATTTGAAAAAAAGCTCAATATGGGTTATACTTTTAAAAATTAATACATAAAAAAAATAGAGAAAAAATACGATGCTTTACTTAAAAAACGTTTCTATTGCTCTTGATACTAAACCTATTATTGACACTCTTTCCCTTTCTTTTTCTGCTGGCACAGTACATGCTTTAATGGGGCCTAATGGCTCAGGCAAAAGCACTCTGGCAGCTACCCTTATGGGTCACCCTGCTTATACGCTTACCAGTGGGCAACTACTTCTTGATACTAGTGATCTAAGTGCGTTGCCGGTAGAAAAACGGGCACGTGCAGGGTTGTTTTTAGCAGCTCAGTATCCTCAAGAAGTGCCTGGTGTACAAGTCTTTACTTTTCTTAAAGAAGCTCATCGTATGCTTACTGGTCAAGATATAGCAGTATCTGCTTTTAAAGAGCTTGTATACGCTGCTTTTGACAGGGTTAATTTAGATCATAGCTTTGTCTATCGTAATCTGCACGAAGGTTTTTCTGGTGGCGAGAAAAAACGGTTAGAAATTGCACAATTATTATTGTTTTCTCCTAAAGTAGCTTTACTTGATGAAATAGACTCTGGTCTTGATGTTGATGCTTTAAAACTAGTTGCTCAAGCATTACAATATGCAAAGTCAGTAAATCCTGATTTGGTATTGATACTTATTACCCATTATAATCGTATTTTAGAGTATATAGTGCCCGATTACGTACACGTTATCTCTTGCGGTAGATTAGTAGCTTCAGGTTCTCATGAGTTGGCTCATACTATCGAACAGCGGGGATATAATGGATTATCACTATAAAAGCAAGCAAGGTCTTAACAAACAGATAGTAATTGACATATCAGAGCGTAAAAATGAACCAGGTTGGATGACCGACTTTAGGCTTAAAGCTCTTGAAATATTTGAGTCGTTGCCACTGCCTGCTTGGGGTCCTGATTTAAGTGAGCTTAACATTCAAGACATCTATTATTATATAAAGCCCTTAGAAGATCAAAAGACGTCGTGGGACGATGTACCTGATAAAATTAAAAATACTTTTGAAGCGCTTGGTATCCCTCAAGCTGAAAGAACTATGCTTGCAGGTGTAGGTGCTCAATTTGAATCTGAAGTTGTCTATAAAAGTTTAAAAAAAGAATGGTCGTCTAAAGGTGTTATCTTTTGCGATATGACGAATGGTTTAGCTCTTTATCCTGAATTATTTAAAAAATACTTTGCGTCTATTATACCTGCTCATGATAATAAATTCGCTGCGCTTAATTCAGCTGTATGGAGTGGTGGTAGTTTTGTATACGTTCCTGAAGGAGTGCATATAGATATGCCCTTGCAGGCCTATTTTCGTATAAATCAGTCACAAATGGGGCAATTTGAGCGGACACTTATTATTGCTGAAAAAAATGCGAAAGTGCACTATATAGAAGGGTGCAGTGCGCCTATTTATAAAAAAAGTTCTTTGCATAGTGCAGTAGTAGAAATTAGTGCTCACGAAGGATCTCAAGTGGTCTATACTACTATTCAAAACTGGGCTTCCAATATCTATAATTTGGTTACCAAGCGTGGTATAGCATATAAAAATGCACGTATTTCATGGGTTGACGGAAACTTTGGTAGTAAAGTAACTATGAAGTATCCTAGTGTGATACTAAAAGAACCTGGTGCTCAAGGTGATATACTCTCTATAGCAGTAGCATCAGAAGGGCAACATCAAGATTCAGGGGGCAAGATTATTCACTTAGCGCCTGACACTCATTCAACTATTATTTCTAAATCAATAAGTAAAAACTCAGGACGAGCAAGTTACAGAGGGCTACTCAAAGTAGCTAAGGGTGCTACAAATGTACGTTCTCGTGTACAATGTGACGCTTTAATGCTTGATGATCAATCACAATCAGATACCTATCCTACCATGCTTATACATGAATCAGAAGTTGACGTTGGTCATGAAGCTTCTGTGTCTAAAATAAGTGATGAGCAACTATTTTATTTAACGAGTCGTGGTATAACTAAAGCAGCAGCAAGCGCTATGATAGTAAATGGTTTTATTGAGCCGTTTATTAAAACATTGCCTATGGAATATGCTGTTGAGCTTAATAGGCTTATTAATGCTGAAATGGAGGGGTCAATTGGTTAATAACACTCTGTTTCCATCAGATTCTCTAGTAGAGTTTTGGTATAACGCATCTAATAAAGTATCTAAGCTAGCGGCCTATCAAGCACAAGCTTTTGATGCTTATAAAAAGCTGTCTAATCAACAAACTACTACCGCTTTTTCACGTTTTGTATCCGTACAGTTTGATTGGGCCCCGTATACAGTTATAGATCAGAGCTCAAGCTTTAAAGATCTAGGTAATGGTGCATGGTCTAATGATCTAGCTCAATCCTATAGTGAGCATACAGAAGTTAAGCATTATACAGATAAGCTGTTTTTAAACATAACTAATTACAGCGCACTACAACTGCTTACCCTTGCTTGTGGTTATAGTAAAGTTGTGTATATACCTGCTTATGCTCAGGTAAAGCTATTGCTTAACGATCTTTTAAATTATCAACGCAGTAGTTTAGTGATAAATTCTACTTTATTTATTATTGGTGCAGGAGCTCAAGTAACTATTGTTGATACTTATAATCCAGAAAATCAGTCTGCTCAACTAAGCAGTTTGTGGGGATGTATAGGTGCTGGAGCTTCTGTGTTTGTGGTACAAGAGCATGCTCTTTCACTTGAATCTCATGTTCTTTTACATGACTCATGGTTTTTAGATTCTCATGCGCAACTAAAAATAATTAAAGCAGTTACTGGCGGTGCGTTAAGCTCTTTGCAGCATGATTTTATGCTCGAAGGGTTGCAAGCATCTGTTTCTTGTAATTTTGCGTCTATTCTTAAAAAAAATCAGCACAATGCTTTTAGTACACGCCAGTACCATACGGGTGAAAAAACAGAAAGCAGCATTAACATTAAAAATGTATTATATGATACTTCGCGTGCATTGTATGAAGGTACTATTTTTGGTAGTAAAGAAGCTCGCGCTATGCTTGCCGATCAGCAACAACGCGCTTTGCTTATGAGTAATGTTGCTCGTGTATGTGCAATACCCTCTTTAGAAATTAAGACAAAAGAGGTACACTGTCGTCATGGTAGTGCTGTGGGTAAAGTAAACAGAGAGCAACTGCTTTATTTACAGTCACGTGGCTTTACCCCAGAGCAAGCTCAAAAGCTTTTAGTTGAAGCTTTTCTAGAAGATATCTCTAGAGGATTACTCCAAGAAGAGTTGCCTCAGGTGTTTGCATTAATTCAACGTATTAAAAATTATTGTTTCTTAACTTAAGTAGCTAATATGAAAAATAGTATATACTGGGCTTCTTTGAGCCCGTTTTTTCTGTCATTGGTATGTTTGTCATCCCTAAGTGCTATGGATATCCCAAAGCAGAATCTAACAGCATTACATGCGCAGTATAAAAATCTGCCTAGCAATCAAGCTTTAGCTTTAGCTTTGGGTCTTAAAGAGCAGCACAAGAGCCCTCAATTAATGGTTTTGCTTTTTGAGCATGCTGCTTTACGAGGTGAAACTGAAGCACATTATCATCTTGGTTTATTACATGCAGGTAGTGATAGAGATAAAGCATATGAATACTTCCAGCGAGCAGCAGTTCAGTGTCATCGAGCATCTTGTTATCAATTGGCGAAATTAGAATTAAACTATAAAAAAGACACGACTAAAGCAGCTTATTGGACAATTGAGGCTATAAAGCCTACACATTTTATTGAAGTACAAAATGTCTATCCGTTTGCTCGATGGCCTCGTTACAGTTGGTGTTCAGAAGCATTTGATCTTTTAGGTGCTTTGCTTTTGGGCGTATATGGTGTTGAGGCTCAAGTAAGCATGCAAGAGCTTTATGAAAGTTCTAAAAGCGACTTTCAAAAAACGTGCGACGTAGGTTTAAAATTTTATGCCCAAAAAGACTATAGCAATGCTCTGCAAGTATTTTCCCCTCTTGCTCAGATTAAACATCCAGTAGCGCTGCGTATGCTCAAACAACCCACTTTACAAAATTTAGACGCTAAAGCTACAATAACCACTCAATTAAGTGATGTAGCTATACTAGCTCCCGAAACAGAACAGGTTGCTTTAAAACAAGCACTTGAACTGAATTTAAAGTCTGAAGTGCAGGCAGCACCCGAGAATGTTGAGAGAGAAAAAAAAGTTACTCCCAAAAAAGTACGTAAAAAATCGCGTAAAAATAACCTGTATGATCAGTTAGCTTCTCTTGCTGAGCAGGGTACCTGTAAGTCAGCGATCCCACTCTTAGGAAAAATTTTGAGCGCTAACCAGGATGATAAATACTTAGTTAAGCTCTTTGAAGAATATACTCTTCTTGAAACGATAAAAAGCTTTGCAGATCAAGAAATTGTGCAAGGCCTTTATGCTTGGGGTTTAGTTTTATATGTAGGAACAAGTAGCCAAGTACAAAATCTAGCGCAGGCAGAAGAGTATTTTAAAGCAGCTGCTCACAAGCATTATGCTCGAGCATGGTATAAACTTGGTTGTATTGAAGATAAGCTAAAAAACATTGAAAGTGCTTTGTATTGCTATACCCAGTCTGCTCGATCTGTTAAAGAAGTAGGCGATGAAATATTGATTGATTTAGGTGTTGAGTTTGTAAAAAAGTATGCTAGTGCTAAATTACCTTATGCTGAAGGATGTGCAGCTCTTTTGTTGTTGACAAGCAGTACTAAAGAACAATTTGAAAAGGGTGTTCAATACTGTGGCTTGCTTATTGATCGGCTTATAGATGAGCCGCACTTACCTATAGCTCATATATTTAACGATCTTGCAATAGTAGCATTGCTTGAAGAACATGCTGATATTAAAAAAAATGAGCATGCCGCCTATCTATTAGCAGAAATATATTTTACTGTCCCTGAGTTTAAAGATCCTAGTAAAGCTATTAACTATCTAAAATTAGCAGCAAGTTTAAAGCACCCTGAAGGTCAAGCAGCATTAGGTAGACGTTATAGTTATGGAGTTGATGTAAAGCAAAACTCAAGTAAGGCTTTAAAATTTTTGCAGGCATCTCATGAGCAACAGTGTACTACAGGTACTTTTCATTTAGCCCTAGCATATGATCAAGGTGTAATAGTGCCTAAAGATCAAGCTAAAGCTCTTGAGCTTATGGGTAGTCCTTGGCTTAATAACTATTTTGATGCGTTGCAATATAGAGCTTCAGATTTGTTAAATAATAAAAATGGAGTATGTAAAGATAAACAAAAAATAATTGATGCTCTTGAAAATTTTGTTCCTCATAATACTGAAGCATATTTTACCCTTGGCAGTATTTATTATAATAGACGTACTAAAGTAAATAAGGCCTTGGTTAATAAAGGGATACGCTATTTAAAAATAGCAAGTGACGCAGGTAATGGTTATGCTTCACATCTTTTAGGTAGAATTTATTACCATGGTGAAGGTGTAAAAAAAAGTGTTGATTGTGGTATAGAATATCTTAAGAAAGCTGTTGATTTAGATAATGAAGCTGCCACAGAAGATCTTCTTAATATTTATTATGCTCGTAGCCAATATGATTTAGCGTTGCCCTTAGCTGAAAAACTTCACACTGTTCATACTAATAGCCATGGTACAGCATTTCTAGGACTTTTTTATGCAAAAGGTTATGCAGTTGGTTCTGAGCTAAAAAAGGCTACAAACTATTTATTTACTGCCTTTAAAATGGGTACTATCGTTAATGGTAGGATTGAAGATAGTGCTCTTAATCTAGCTTTGCAAGTAATTGCTGCACAATTATGGCTTACTCAAAGAGCAGGTGACGCTTGGGCAACTACTGCTTTAAAAGTACTAAAATCAGTTACTAGTGATGCAGGATTACTTTGGCAAGAATCAGACAAGATGATCTCGGTACTACAACGTAAGCAAGCGTAAGTATGTTTAAAAAACTAAGAGCAGATTTTCCTTTTTTTACTAAAAGACCTGAATTAACTTATTTGGATAATGCTGCAACCACACAAAAGCCGCAAGCAGTTATAGATGCCATAACTAACTTTTACGCACGTGATAATGCTCCTGTACATCGCGGCATCTATACCCTTGCTGAAGAGGCAACCGTACACTATGAGCAAGCACGCTCAACTATAGCGCATTATTTAGGAGCTTTACCTCAAGAAATAGTATTTACTGGCGGAACCACTGAAGGTATAAACTTTGTTGCTTATGCATGGGGTCAAAAAAACTTGCATCCAGGCGACGAAATTATAGTCAGTGAGCTTGAGCATCATTCTAATTTAGTGCCCTGGATAAGACTCTGCCAAGAAAAGCAGCTGGTACTTAAATACATTCCTGTAACACCCGAAGGTGATTTAGATTACTCGGCCTATGCAGATTTACTCAGCACAAAAACTAAACTGGTTGCTTGTACAGCTCAGTCTAATGCTTTAGGCACTGCAGTAAACTTACCTGCTATAATTAAACCTGCGCGTGCTTATGGTGCTAAAATACTTATCGATGCAGCACAAATAGTTGGTCGCACACCTATTAATCTACGCGAGCTTGATATAGATTTTCTGGTCTTTTCTGGCCATAAAATGACAGGTCCTACAGGCATAGGTGTACTCTATATAAACAAAAAAATACAAGAGCACGTTGAGCCTTATCAAGTTGGTGGCGGCATGGTGTTCTCTGTTGGTTCTGATCATGCCACTTGGCTCAAAAGCCCAGCAAAATACGAAGCGGGTACACCACCTATTGCTCAGGCTTTAGGCCTAGCTGCAGCTTTTAATTATTTACATACTCAAGTAGATTTTGAAAAATTAAAAGAGCATGAAGCTGAACTTACCCGTTATGCTTTAACTGAGTTGCTTCAGATGCCCACGATACGGGTTTTAGGACCTCAAGAGCAGCTAGCTATGCAAGGGCATATGGTAAGCTTTGCGTCTACTAAGTATCATGCACATGATATTGCAGCTTATTTAGATACCTACGGTATATGTGTACGAGCAGGGCACCATTGTGCGCAGCCACTTCATAAAAAACTAGGCATAGAAAGTTCTACGCGCCTTAGTTTTTACCTTTATACAACTCAAGAAGAAGTTGAACGTTGTATCTATTATCTTAAAAAGCTTTTTTAATTTTACAGGATTTAATTAAATAGTAGTGAATAGTTACTGCTCAAAAAGCTTATCAATAACAGCCTTCCAATTTTTTTTAATTTGAAATTATTTTAAATATATATTATTAAATTGTATATAATTTATTAACAATACTATTTAGGATACAATGTATGTTTTATAAAATGGTTCTACTTTTTACTTTTAACGTGATCACTACTCTTTCTATGGATTTAGAATTTAATGATCCATTTTTGCCATCGGGCCTTCAACCTACTCAGTCTAGTGAAAGACATAGGGGTAAAATACCTCCTCATGAGTTAGCTATTCTTGATAGATTAACTACACAAGTCGATAGACGAGCATTTCCTCATTTATCAAAGCTTCCCGTTATTACTTTTAAAGATATTATAGGACCAGTTCCTAGTGTTGTTAAAAAGGTTGCTCGAATACTAAAAAATCCTCATATGTATCTTTCTGAGGGCTTAAAAGATATTCCAGCTAAGTTGTTACTGTATGGGCCTCCTGGAACAGGCAAAACATTGCTTGCTCGTGCGATAGCCGGAGAAACAGGTAGGCCATTTCTTTCTGTCTCTTCTGGGTCACTTATAACTGCCTATCAAGGATCTGGAAGTCAATCAATAAAAGAACTATTTGACGAGGCAAGACGCTTGGGACCTTGCGTACTATTTATTGATGAATTAGATGGTATTGCTGACAAGATGGCTAATAGTTCTTCAGGTGAATCTAAGAGAGCAGTATACCAATTATTTGATCAGCTAGAGCCTAACGATCCTATTTTATTTATTGGCGCTACTAATTTAGAAAGAAATATACTGGACGCTCTTATGAGTCGCTTTGGGGAATTTTCTGTATTAGTACCTTTGCCTGATAAAAATACTAGAAAAAAATTACTGTTATATTTTTTAGACAAAAACAAATCCGCTCTTGCGCCAGAGTTTTTTGATATTTTAGCAGAAGAAACAGAAGGATTAAGCATAAGGCAGATACACGCTATGGCTATGAATGCTTTAACGAGAGCTATAAAGCGTAAAACGAACAGCACCACTAGCAACAGTAATGGCAGTACAAAAGATGAAATTTCATTTGATACTTATACTAGCGAAAATACAGTTGCTGCTTCAGTTCTACAAGATGATTTGTATACAGCTCTTTATGCGAGTCAAGGATGCTTAATACCTAAGGATGAAACAAGAAAGCTTATCCTAAAATTTTATTTACAAAAAGCATCAATGGTTTTAAATAACTCATTTTTGTTATTTTTCACTAAATTAACAACGGGATTGAGTGGTAAGCAATTATTTGATTTAGTGAAAAAAGCTCGGTCTTTAGCTAAAGAAAAAAATGCTTTACAACCAAGAGAAGAGGATTTTGTTGTAGCATTTTATTTATTTGATGAACATCATATAGATCATCGATTTAGATTAAATAAAGTTTATAAGAAAAATCAAATTGATTTTATCAGTAGAATACATATTTTAAAACATTATTTTGAATTAGCTCTAAAATCAAGTAGTTATACAGTTATATTTAACGGAGTTACAGTTCAAGATTTTTCTCAAACAAGTGCTTTTGTGCTTTTTCTTGAGAAATTCAACACAGAGCTACAGGATTTTGACTTTAAAGGGCTACAAAAACTTATTATCACTGTAGTTGATGTAGCAAAAGCAAAAAACGTATCAACTATCCGGGAAAAAGACTTTTATACAGCTCTTGCTTACTGTACTTTAGGCTTAAGTAAAAAGATTGAATTTGTTCAAGTGCATGTAGACTTTATTAATTACCTTTTCCTAATGACAGGCTCTTCCTTATCAGATAGTTTTATTAGTGATTTGACATGCATGACATTTGATTGTAATAATGATGAGTTGCAATCTTTAGTTGATTTGGCTCGAGAAACATCTTTTATAAGAAATAGAGGAATCATTACTGAAGATAATGTCTATGTAGCACTGTATAAATTCTATAATACACACTCTTGTGTTGCCTATAATGTACAAGGATATACTCCAAATCTAGGTATAGGTGATAGTAGAGATAATAAAATTAAAGAATCACTTATTAAATATATACTGTTTAGTTATTCCAACACAGTTTCTGATGAGTGTATACAAGCTTTTGCAAAAGCTTGTAAAAATGAATTTGGCCTTACTGGGAAATACGTCGATGATCCATATGAAAGTAACCATATGATTGAGCAAAAAAAATCTCTTCTAGAAGAAAAAATATATTCTATTATCGATAGTGCATTTAAGAAGTCAAAAAATAACTGTTTAAGCGATGAAGAGTTAATACAGGCTGCTAAAGACAACAAAGTTATTATCTTTCCTACAGCTTCTTATTGTTCAATAATGTAAATTTTTTTCTCAATATTTAATCTCAATTTAAACAATTTAATTTTTAAAATAAAGAAAGTTTATTATGTATAATTTATACCGCTTAATTAGCCTGTTATTAGTCTTACAACTAAATTTTTACACCGTCTCGATGCAACATAATCTTTATTTAACAGAGCAGAAAGAGTGGCTGTTTGATAAGAGTTATGAGGATTTTTGCAAGGATAACTCAGACTCAAATAGCCTTTGTAGTCCATTTTTTGTAGATTACTTGCTGGAAACAAGTAATTCTGACTTAAGTTATAATAATAGCTGGAATGAATATGTTGATCATAGTTCAGAAAGTCCCAATGGAGGAGAATGGGGGTTTATTAGTACCCCACTGTCTTTTGATCCTTTGAGCCTTTCAAATGCAGAAGAAAAAAATAGTGCTTTTGAAGATAGAACAGATCAGCGATCTCTAACAGATTCTTTATGTGATACTTTTTTAAATCAAGAATCTCTCACAGAGTCTGTACCTGAAGTAGTAGTGAGCGATAATAAATTAGAAATTAAATTAACAGATGAAGAGTTTGTAAAAAATAATATACGCTTTTTAAATGCAGAAGAGCTTCTTACTGTAATAGATAACAGCCCTTCTCTATTAGAAGCTCCTGCAACACGGCAAGCTATTAAAAATATCAAAAAAGCACTTGATAGTAATGCCGCACAAACAGGGTCTAAAAGTAATTCAAAACTTAGTGAAACTACTGAGGCAATTGAAAGTCGGTATAGACAAAACTTGGTTGATTATATAGACGACTATTCTAGTCTTGATGCGCGCATATTGCTTGAAGACGTACCAGAAAATATGCTTTATAATCCAGTTATTCAAGATAAATTTGCTGAATTGTTTAAAAAAGAGCGTTACAATTCCCATGTATTTTCTGATGAACGTATTAAAGACATGCCTGCTACTCAACAAAGAGCAGAGGAGGTTGTTAAGTTTAAACAAGCACTCGAGCTAGATTTTGATAAAGAACCTTTTTATGTCAGCAGAACTAAGTCTCGTACTCATGCTGAACTTAATCATATGTTAAGAGATACGTTTAATCTACAGTATAATTTAGACCCAGAGCAAATTGGTTTAATAAAAGAGTACGCTCAAACTGCCAAAGCTTTAATAAATCAAGGTGAAACGGAAAAAGCGCAAAGAGTTATTGATTGCTTAAGTAAGCCAACTTTAGAGCAATTTTTAAGTGAATTTACTCATGCAGACATTAAAGACAAAGGTAAGTTTTTATCGGTAGTAGAAGCCAATCCATCTGTGTTGAAAAGTCCCTTAGTAAAAGATAAATTTTTAGACGAAGGTAATGGTTTACTACCGCAATTTGCTAAGCTTGCGCCAGCTCAAATTTTTATTAATGAAGTAGATGCTCGGCTAGACCTTTTAGCTCATAAAGAAGTAAAAGATAGGCTAATTACACTGCAAAAGCAATTTGCTTTAAATCCTCAGCTTAATGAAGCGCGCTATAAAGTTGGATATTTACTCAATTATAGTAAATTGCAAGCAACGCTGACTCCTGAAGTAGAGCGTTGTTCTCAGCAGCTTGGTATTAATTTACCTCAACTAACCAAAGACTATAAATATGCTTTTCAATGGCAAGCTCAAGCTACATTAAATAACACTATAAAAGATATTGCCCAACATAATCTTTCTCAAGATGCTGCAGAGCTTATTAAAACTATTTCTATAAATAATGCTCGTGTGTACAATAGCCAAGAACAAATTCAAGCACAGAAAGAAATTATCGAAACACTTAATGGAGCGGTAAGCAAAGTTGTTCAATCAGCGCAAGTAAGTGAGCCTGAGCAAACAAGTTCTGTGTGTAATACTATTAAGTATCTAGGCAACTTAGCATTTTATTTTAATTCTACAGATAATAGTAAAGCTCGAATAGAAATACAACAAATATTAAATGGCATTGCAGATGCTTCTATAGATTCCTTTAAAGCTCTTATTCCAGAATCAGCAAATGATGTAAGAGATAAGCTTATGATACTGCCTATGGCAGTAGGTGTAGTGGCAGCAGAAGTACTTTGGGCTCCATTGGCTATTGTTAGTGGAGCTTATGTTGTAGGTTCAACAGCTTATAATATGTATAAAGATGTTAATGCCCTTAAGCAAGATTTTACAGAGTTAATTCAAGCATATAATAAAGGCGAACCATATACGCTAGGAAAAACATTAGTTAAGACTGCTGCAGATAGTTTAAATCTTGCGGTTACAGGTAAAATGCTTTACTCAGGTTATAAACAAGCTCAAGCACAAAAAGTAGAAGAACCATTTTTTAATGCTTTTGTTGAAGGCGCTAAAAATAAGAAATTGCTTGAAACTCCTGAAGCTAAAGTTAAACTAAAAGAATATAATATAGCTGTAGAGAAGTTAAAAGCTCAATTTGGTAAACAAAAAGTTGAACAAGCAATAGCTCTTCAGAAAATTGACTCAGTTAGTATTGTTAAACGCTCTGACGTAATTACAACGTTAGAAAAAACAGTAAAAGATTTAAAATCAACAAATTCTCAAAACGCTGCTCAGCTATTAACTAATTCAAACTCTATAGTCGAAGAGAGCAAATGGTCTAACTGGTGGAATAAAAACAATAGGTGCTTAAACAATAAAGAAGCTAGAGAACTTGCTAAAGAGCTTGGTTTTACAGAGGATAAGAATCCTCCTTTTAATACACATCGCGGATTAGCGTTTACCGATGGAAAAATATTTATAACACCAGATAAAGATGGCCATAAAGGTGGAGTTTGGAAAGTTATGGAGCGTAGTGGGGATAGACTTTATACTTGTGATGCCTTACTTAAAAATATATTAGGAAAGTAAAATGAATAAAATATGTATAGAAGTTATTAGAGAAGAGGTGGTCGTTGATGAAGGTATCCCTTGCGCTCGAGGGAAAATCACTATAGATGACTTTGATGAAAGATTTGATATTGCTTTAGAGTACTGGACTATAGAAGATTATAAAAAGCAATGGAGAGAAGGGTTAGAAAGAATCAAAACTCATGATAAATCCTGTCTTGTTACTTATGTTCAAGATCCTAAAAAAGCTCCTTTTATTGATTGGTGGAACTTATATAAAATTGGAAATAAAGTCATTATTAGAAATCAAATGCTTTTTGGGGAGAACTATCAAAACCGTATAGGTGATAACCCTTTTAATGTTGAAAATTGTTATAACTTTTTGGTTGAGCGTAGAATGCCAGAACTAGACGAGCCAATGCCTGCTGAGTGGATAATAGATCTAGAGTAATAAAGTAAAATAATATGCTAAACCTATCGATTAAAATTCTTAATAATAAACCAAAAGTAGTTAATAATATACCGTGTGTATTAGGTGAAATTACTATCAATAATTTCAAAGAAAGATTTAATATCCCACTTGAGTATTGGAATCTTAAGGATTATAAACAACAATGGGCTGAAGGCTTACAAAGAATTAGAAACTATAATAGATCGTGTTTGGTTACTTGTGTACAAGACCCTGAAAAAGCACCCTTGATAAATATGTGGGGCCTTTATAAACGTAGTAAACAAGTATTTATATATAATTTTATGTTTTGTGGAAGCACTTACAAAGAATATATAGGTGATAAGCTTTTTACACCTGAAACTTGTTATAATTTTATACCTCGTAAACCAACAAATCCTAAAGCATCAGTATGGGTAATAAACTTAGATGATGAAAGCTTATCCTAGTCTAAGCTTAACGAACTACTTAAGTTCAATAGGGGTATAAAGTGAAAAACTTCTCAATCAAAGTTCTTGATAAAAAAAAAGAAATGGTTTGGGATATGCCATGCTTATGGGGAGAAATTATTATAGGAGATTTCAAAGAGAAGTTTGAGATGCCGATATTGTGGTGGACAGCTACAGATTATCAAAAACAATGGTATGAAGGCATAGAAAGAATTAAAACTAATGCAAAGTCCTGTTTAGTGACCTTTGTGCAAAATTCTCTAGGTAATCCTATGATAGTAATGTGGGCACTTTATAAAAAGAAAAATATACTTGTTATAAAGAATCATATGTTCTGTGGAAGTATGTATAAAAAGAGAATAGGTGTTAAGCCTTTTACACCGGAAACTTGTTATGATTTTATACCTAAAAATTTAAATACAACAGGTTCTGTGTGGACGGTAGATTTGGATGAAAATAACTAGCTCTAGAGGTGCTATTTGTTTTAGTAAAATTTCATATAACGTAAGCTTGATAAAACGTGTTATAAATTGGGTGTTTACTCAACTATAGTAAATTGCAAATAACGCTAACTCCTGAAGTAGAGCGTTGTTCTTAGCAGCTTGGTATTAATTTACCTCAACTAACCAAGACTATAAATATGCTACAGCTGTAGAGAAGTTAAAAGCTCAATTTGGTAAACAAAAAGTTGAACAAACAATAGCTGTACAGAAAATTGACTCAGTTAGTATAGTTAAACGCTCTGATGTAATTACAACGTTAGAAAAAACAGTAAAAGATTTAAAATCAACGAATAGTAATTCTAGTTGGTCGCAATTAAAAGATGCTGTTACTATAGGTATTAATGGCAAATATAAAGACGCTCCTTATCATCATCCAGATAGTCGTGGTCCAAAAAGTCCTGCGCCCACAAATGGTCAACTTGCTTTAGATAACTCAATTCAGATAAAGCCAACTTCACCTCATAGAATTGGCATTAGCAAGGACGAATTCGTTGTTTTAAAGGAGACAAGCAAGGGGTTATATCATGGATACCAGTTGTCCTGGAAAAACCTTGAAGATGATATGAGAGAGGTACTAAAAGAGCATGGATTAGTAAATAGAAAAGGGAAAATTGTTAAGGATTCAAATAATGAATAATACTATAGTTTTCAATATAGACAACACTACTTTTATTGAGGTAATACTACCGTGTCAGATTAATGAGTTAGAAGGATGTGAAATAGTAACTATTAATCTTCATTTTGGGAATCAGTTTTATACGCTTTATAAATATAATTGTATTGAGATAGCTATAGAGAATTTAAGAAATTTGCTAAAACAGGCAATAAATAATGAATTAGGCATTCATTCATCTATCCTTAAAGATTTAGGTTATCTAGCTAATGAGTATTTCCAAGAAAGTAGCCAAGAGTTATTTTTTAGGAGAGAAAAAGTAAAGATGTGGATAGGTATGGAATACTTAGTATGGAGTCCTCGAGGAACAAGTACTTGGTTATTTAACAAAAATAGAGAAATATTTTTAGAAATTACACCTAGTTATATGTGGCATTTTAGTGATCCTGAAGAAGGTGAGAATTTTATTACATACGAAGAGTTTTTAAAAGATTATAAACCTCATTGTATATTTAAACTGAGCAAGGAAATTGTTCTTGAATGGCTTAATAAAACTGAAGAGCTGCTTAACATTATGAAGCGGAATTATGAACAATGTAAATATCTTCATGAAGCTGAAGTTAGCTCTATTGATTAACCTGAACAAATCTAGTGTAAAAGGACTACTAACTTGAGAAAAAAATTAAAAAGTTTACTCATTCTTACTTAGGAAAGTTTAGATGGATATATCCATAGAAGTTATTAGAGAAGAGATAATAGTTGTTGAAGGTGTTCCTTGTGCACGTGGTAAAATTACTATAGGTGATTTTAATGAAAGATTTAATATTGCTCTTGAGTATTGGACTTTAGAAGACTATAAAAAGCAGTGGAAAGAAGGTTTAGAAAGAATTAAAATTCAAGATAAGTCATGCCTTGTTAGTTATGTTCAAGACCCAAAAAAAGCACCTTTTATTAACTGGTGGCCCTTATATAAAATAGATAATAAGATCCTAGTCAGAAATCAAATGCTCTTTGCGCACCTTTATAGAAATAGAGTTGGTGATAAAGAATTTACACCAGACACCTGCTATAGTTTTATCCCTGATAGAAAAAAGAAAAAAGTATCAGAATGGATAGCTGACCTTGACTCCCTTTAATATAAATACTGTGAAAGTAAAAATTAATATTATTGAAAAACAAGAAGTCGCGATTGAGGGTGTCCTATCTATATGGGGACAGATAACAATTGGGAATTTCAAGGAAAGCGTTCCAATTGGTCTTGAATACTGGTCCAGAAATGATTTTGAGAGGCAATGGAAAGAAGGGCTTGAAAGACTGCAAAATTATGACAAGTCATGTCTTGTTACCTATGTTCAGGATCCAAAAACAGGTCCATATATAGACTGGTGGCCTATGTATAAGATTGACAATAAGGTATATGTTCAAAACCACATACTTTTTGCTGATCTCTATAGAAATAGAATTGGTGATAAACAATTTACACCAGATACATGTTATGACTTTATACCAAATAGGAAACCAAAAGAAAAAGTATCTGAATGGGTAGTAGATTTAGAATAATGGGAAATTATTAATCTCTTTAATTGATTAGCTAAATTGTGAATAATATAATCCTTAAAATAGACAATACTATTTTTATCGAAGCAATATTGCCTTGCCCACTTACCAAATTAGAAGGTTGTGAAGAAGTAATCATAACTCTCTATAACGAAGAGCAAAGCTATCTACTATATGAGTCTCACTGTATTCAGATGGCAGTTGAAGATTTAAATTATTCGATAAAAGAGGCAATAAATAATAAACTGCAATTGCATCCTTCTATAATAAAGGATATAGGTCATCTTGCTAATGAATATTTCCAAGATAAAGAGGAAGATTTGTTCTTTTGTTACGAACTAAGGAAAATATGGGTAGGAATGGGATATTTATTATGGGATTCGAGAGAAGTGGGTATTTGGATATATAACAAAAATTCTGAAATTTTTTTAGAGATTACTCCTTTTTATCGATGGCATTTTGTTGATCCCAAAGAAGGTGAAGATTTTCTTACTTATCAGGAATTCTTAAAAAATTACCAACCTCATTTGATAGTTAAATTAAGCAAAGAAGTTGCTCTTGAATGGCTTAATAAAACTGAAGAGCTGCTTAGTATTATGAAGCGCAATTATGAACAATGTAAGTATCTTCATCAAGCTGAAGTTAGCTCTATTGATTAACCTGAACAAATCTAGTGTAAAAGTACTACTAACTTGAGAGAAAAATTAAAAAGTTTACTTATTCTTACTTAGGAAAGTTTTGATGGATATATACATAGAAGTTATTAGGTCAGAGATAGTTATTGTTGAGGAAGTACCCTGTGCACGGGGTAAAATTACTATTGGTGACTTTGATGAGAGATTCAATATTGCACTTGAAGATTGGTCTATAGATGATTATAAAAGACAATGGCAAGAAGGACTTGAAAGAATCAAAACCCATGGTAAGTCATGTCTTGTTTCTTACGTACAAGATCCTAGTAAATCGCCTTTTATTAATTGGTGGCCTATGTATAAAATTGATAATAAAATCTATGTTCAAAATCATATACTTTTTGCGCATATCTATAGAAAGAGAATTGGTAGTAAAGAATTTACTCCAGATACATGCTATGATTTTATACCTAATAGGAGGAACTCAAAAGAAAAAGTATCTGAATGGGTAGTAGATTTAGAATAATGGGAAATTATTAATCTCTTAATTGATTAGCTAAATTGTGAATAATATAATCCTTAAAATAGATGATACTATTTTTATCGAAGCAATACTACCTTGCCCGGTTACTAAATTAGAAGGTTGTGAGCAAGTAACTATAACACTTCATAAGAATGAGCAATCCTATACATTATATGAATATCATTGTATTCAAATAGCTGTTGAAGAACTAAATTATTTGTTAAAAGAGGCTCAGGAAAGCCAACTACAACTCGATTGCTCCATAATAAAAGATATAGGATATCTTGCTAATGAATATTTTCAAGATAGAAATAAGTATTTATCTTTTCCTGCTGAGAAGCACAAAAAGTGGATAGGAATGAAATATTTGTTGTGGGATTCTAGAGAAAGAGGAATTTGGATATACAATAAAAACTCGGAAATATTTTTAGAAGTAACACCTTTCTATTCTTGGCGCTCAATAGATCCTGAAGAAGGTGAGAACTTTATTACTTATGAGGAATTCTTAAAAAATTACCAATCTCATTTGATAGTTAAATTAAGCAAAGAAGTTGCTCTTGAATGGCTTAATAAAACTGAAGAATTGCTTAGTATTATGAAGGGCAATTATGAACAATGCAAGTATTTGCATGAAGCAGAATTAAAGTCTATTGATTAGTATGAACATATTTAGCATAAAAATGTTGATTGGATAAGATAAAAATATTAAAAAACTTGCTTATTCTTACTAGGAACGTAAAAGTGAATAAGATTTATATAGAAGTTATTAGAGAAGAAATAGTAGTTTTTGAAGGTGTTCCTTGTGCCCGTGGCAAAATCACTATCGGGGATTTTGATGAAAGATTTGGTATTGCTTTAGAATATTGGACTCTAGAAGATTATAAAAGGCAATGGAGAGACGGACTAGAGAGAATAAATACTCATGATAAGTCATGTTTTGTTACTTATGTTCAAGATCCAGAAAAGTCACCTTTTCTTAATTGGTGGAATTTATATAAAGTTGGTAATAAGATTATTATTAGAAACCAAATCCTTTTTGCTCACCTTTATTCGAATAAGATAGGAGATAAGCGATTTACACCTAATAATTGTTATGATTTTTTGGATGAACGAATAATGCCGGAACCAGATGAGCCAATGCCTGCTGAATGGATAATAGATCTGGAGTAATAAAGTAAAATAATATGCTAAACTTATCGATTAAAATTCTTAATAATAAACCAAGAGTAGTTAATAATATACCCTGTGTATTAGGTGAAATTACTATAAATAATTTCAAAGAAAAATTTGATATTCCACTTGAGTATTGGAATCTTAAGGATTATAAACAACAATGGGCTGAAGGCTTACAAAGAATTAGAAACTATAATAGATCGTGTTTGGTTACTTGTGTACAAGACCCTGAAAAAGCACCCTTGATAA
>JACDHA010000026.1 GCA_013821315.1 Candidatus Dependentiae bacterium
AAAATTAATTCACTTGAAGCTCGTATACAAATTCTCTCAGACGAGCAGCTTGCTTTTAAAACCAACGAGTTTAAAGAACAAATAGAGCGTGGTAGAACTCTAAACGATATTTTGCCAGAAGCTTTTGCCGTAGTGCGTGAAACTGCGCGTCGCAAACTTAATCAACGCCATTACGATGTACAGCTTATCGGTGGTATGGTTCTTCATAATGGCACTATAGCTGAGATGAAAACTGGAGAAGGAAAAACCTTAACAGCAACGTTAGCGCTGTATCTTAATGCTTTGTCTGGCAAAGGCGCTCACTTGGTAACCGTAAACGATTATTTGGCTCGTCGTGATGCTGAATGGATGAGCCCTGTGTATAATCACTTGGGTATGTCGGTAGGTATTATTCAAAACTCCATTCCTGACTCTGAGCGTAAAAAAATCTACCAATCAGATATTGTGTATGCAACTAATAATGAGCTTGGTTTTGATTATCTACGAGATAACATGAAATTTAGGCTTGAAGACTACGTGCAACGTGAGCTTAATTACGCAATAGTCGATGAAGTGGATTCTATTTTAATTGATGAAGCACGTACACCGTTAATTATTTCCGGCTCTTCTGATGAAAGCAGCAGGCTTTATTCTGATGCTAATAGAGCTATGCATAGCCTTGTCAAAGATGTTGATTATGAAGTAGATGAGAAAGCTCGTTCGACACAGCTTACTGAGTCGGGTAACGATAAAGTTGAGTCATTTTTTGGTGTTAAAAACTTGTACGCTCTTGATCATATTAAGCTTGTGCATCATGTTAACCAAGCGCTTCGTGCTCATGCGCTGTTTAAAAGTGACGTTGATTATGTAGTTAAAGACGATCAAGTATTGATAGTTGATGAATTTACCGGTCGTATTTTGCCTGGTAGACGCTATAGCGACGGATTGCATCAAGCATTAGAGGCTAAAGAAGGCGTTAAAATAGAACGTGAAAGCCAAACATTAGCTTCTATTACCTTACAAAATTACTTTAGATTATATGGCAAGCTTGCAGGTATGACAGGTACAGCAGTAACGGAAGCTGAAGAATTTCATAAAATTTATAAGCTTGATGTTATAGCTATACCAACAAACAAAGATATGATCCGTAAAGATAAACAAGATCTTATCTTTTTAAGTAAAAATGCAAAATATAAAGCTATAGTAGAAGATATCAAAGAAAGACACTCAAAAGGGCAACCAGCACTTATAGGTACTATAGCCATTGAGACCTCTGAGCTTTTAAGCATGATTCTTACTGCTAATGGTATACCGCACGAAGTGTTGAATGCTAAAAACCATGCTCGTGAAGCAGAAATTGTAGCTCATGCTGGTGAAAAAGGTCGTGTAACGATTGCTACCAATATGGCTGGTCGCGGTACTGATATTAAATTAACTGATGAATCTCGTGCAGCAGGTGGTCTGTATATTTTAGGTACTGAACGGCACGAAAGCCGTCGTATTGATAATCAGCTACGTGGTCGTGCAGGTCGTCAAGGAGATCCAGGCGAATCTCGCTTTTATATATCACTTGAAGACGATTTAATACGTATATTTTCTCCTGGTGATACCATTAAGAAGCGTATGCAAATGCTTGGTATGACTGAAGATGAAAATATTGAGTCAACATTTATCTCTAAGCGTATAGAAGATTCTCAAGAAAAAGTTGAAAAACATAATTTTGACATTAGAAAACACTTACTTGAATATGATGATGTACTTAACCAACAGCGTACTATTGTGTATCGTATACGACGTGAAGTACTTGAAGGTGATGCACGTATTACAGAACTTGTACGTCTAATGATCTCAGACGCAGTAAGCGATCTTATGCATACTCTTGTACCATCTAAAGGTGCTAAGGCTGAAGAAATAGCTGAGTTTACTAAATCGCTTGCTCAAATGGTTAATACTACACCAGAGCAACTTGAAGCATTGCCTTTTTATAAAGCCAAAAATCTAATTCATTTACAAGACGATTTAGTTGAGTATCTGTTACAACGTTACGAAGCACCAGGCGGCGAGACTGTAGATCAGCATAAACTAGCAATGCTGCAAGATGCTCATAAATGGTTGATGCTTGAAACTATTGATCAAGCTTGGAAACAACATATGCTGAATCTTGATCACCTTAAAGAAGGGATTAGTTTACGTAGTTGGGGTCAAAAGAATCCACTTATTGAGTATAAACGTGAAGCCTTTGGTATGTTTGAAGACATGCTTCGTCAAGTGCGTGCTGAAGTGGTACACCATGTGTTCCATCTCAATGTAGACCATTTTAATCATGCTGAACTTGAAAGAAAACGTGAGCAAGAGCTTGAGCATCTTCATCTGACCGGCCCAGAGGAACCAGAAGGTGACCATCATCATGATCATGAGCACGAACAAGCTCAATCAGATAAAACAGGTCGCAACGAAGATTGTCCCTGTGGATCTGGTAAAAAATATAAAAAATGCTGTGCTAAGTAAGGGATACTACAACTAATCTTAGACAAGAAAAACTTAAAAAGGGAGGCCAAAAGCCTCCCTTTTTAACTGTCTGGTTATGTTTTTTGTTATATTCTTGGTTTTTTATGTGCTTGTAGTTGCTCATATTCTTTTTCTAGCGCAGCAACTTCAGTAAGTGCTTGAGCTAATTGGCTTGTAAGCTGTTGGTTTTCAGCTTGCAGTGTCTCAGGTGACAATTGAGTATTAGCTTGAGCAGTGTGTAGTTGCGCTGTTAATGCCTGGTACTCCCTTTGGAGTTCTTCTTGTTGTTTTTTAAGCTGAGCATTACTTTGCTGCGCTTTTTCTTTACGCTCTTGGCATGCAGGGTCATTAGTTGCGCACGTTTCTAAGTGTTCTTTAATATTAGCCTGTTCTTGCGTAAGATACTGCTCATTTTTATTAAGCGTTATAAGTCTTTGTTGTAGCCATTGTGCATATATACGATCAGCTGCTTTAAATTCAGCAGTGTCTTGTGCGTATTTATGCAGTAAGCCTTGCACAAAGTTTGTGGCATCATATTTTTCTACAGGGTCTTCTAGCTTATCAATTGCATTCAATATAAGTTGAAAATTAGATCCTGTAGGCCTGCTATCCCACTGTAGGAGGGCATCAGTATAGTGTTTATACTGGTTGCTAGTTTTGGTTTGAACTGCTGTATGTGGCTGGCTTGGCGTCTGCGCTGCATGAGCTCTTGGCAGAGTGATGCCTAAAGCTAGTAGCTGCTCTTGCTTTTGCTCTTGTTCATAAGGAGTTAAGCTTGCATAGGCAGCTGCTAAGTGATTTACTGCTTGAGCTGATCCTTGGGATGTAAAATAATGATCAAGTGCTACGTCAAAATCACTTAGATACTGATTCATACTTAAGGTTAGTGAAATAATACTAACACTAAGAAGCATGCTATATTTGTATATATTCATAATTTTCCTTTTAGATAGTTTTTTTTGCTGTTGCTATAAGTTCTCTAAGCTCTGCTTTGCGTAGCTCTAACTGTTGTAACTGCTCTTTAATACGATTGTTAGCACTTGCAAGTAGGCTTGTTATGCGTAGGTCACGAGATTGTGCACTAGTACTTGGTAGGTTTATTTGAGTTTGCAATTTTTGAGTTTGAGTTTTAAGCTGGGCAATTATTTCTCTAATAGCTGCATTTTCTTTTTGCACATCTTTAGTTTCAGTTTTTATCTGATTTTCGTTTTGTCTAGCTACAACTAATTTTGCTTCTAGTTCTTTGTTGGCTACTTTTAGTTGATCTAAAAGAGTCAATTGAGCTTCAACTTGACTTGCCATTTCATCTGAGCTTAGTAGGGTAGATGTTGGAGTAGGGGTACTTAAAGGTGTACTGGTCTTTTGTGTTGCAGGTTGCGCGGTTTGAGTTTGCTGTACGGGCTGAACTGTATCTTGTTCTATGCCAGGAATAGTCATGTTAGCTATTTTAAGTTCATAGCGTGCCATTCTTTGTTCGTTTTCACTAAGATCGTAATAGTTAGCAGCAGCTTCATGCTCGTCATGTGTTGCTACAGCTGTTCTAAATCTTTTTAAACTATTACTTGCTACCATTGCATGCGTTGTAGGCATAAAGCTTACAAAAGCACTCAGTAGTAATGCGAGCGATAAAACTATCTTTTTCATAAGTCGTCCTTTTTATTATTAAACAGCCTTTTTGGTAGCGGCTATTTTTTGTTTAAGTGATTTAAAGTTTTTTAATTTAGGGTCATTTTCATAGACTTCTTCAGGGATATTCTTAAAGGGCTCAAACAGTGTGTCTAAAAACAAGAGTGCTTTTTGAGCATATGTTTGATCTTTATTTTTTATATTTTCAATGATAGGCATAACTCTTTGTGCTCGAGCCTCTACTCTGTTTGCCACATTAAAACGGTTCGCTGATTGCTCAAGTGATTTATTTAAATTTTGAGCTTCTGCTATTATTTGGTTGTTTGTTGAGTTTGAAAGCCAGGTATCAAAAGCATTGCTGGCGAAATAGTTACCAACAGGCTGATATCTACTAGGCTGTTCTGCGCTTGCACTAGCAGGTAGTGTTTGCTGAATTTTTTTAGCTAAAAGAGCAACTTGACTTTGTAGTTCATCAACCTCTTCTTGTTGTAGAGCTAATGCTTTTTCTTGCTTTACAAAGTAAGTGTCATTTTCTGATTTGTCTTCAAGCATTAAGGTTATTGCTTGATTTAAAATTTTTTTATCTTTATCAATTTCTAGCTTTGTGCTATTTAATTGCTTTATCTCTTCTGGTGATAATTCTTCTTTAGGAATATTGTTAACCATAGTGTCAAATCTACTTTGTAAAGTATGTAATTCTTGTTGTTGTTTTTCTAGTCTTTCCTGTTGCGCTTTAAAGTGGGCAGCATTAGCTTCTTTACGCTCTAATGTGTTTTTCAGAGCCTTACTAAGAGTCTCTTGATAAGCATCTACTTTTTGTTGTGCATTAGGTATCTTAGATGGGTTTTGGTGAGCTTCTTGTGCTGCTTGCTGTGCCATTAGGTGAGCTAGTGGTAACTGATCTTCACTTACTTGAGGAGCAGCCCCAGCGCTTATATAGGTTGGTTTTATCTCAGTTGTTCCACTGCCATTACTATCAGTATTCGATACTGTTTGTGGTATCTGTTTATCTAGAGCTGGTTGCTCATTCATTACGATAGAATCAGAAATTACACTAGAATCAGATTGAGTTTGTACTGGATCAGTCTTAGTCAACTCTACTTGAATAATAGGCGATTCTTGCAGTTCTTCTACAGTATTATTAGCTAGAGCTAGAGCATCAAGTTGTTCTTGTAGTGTAGTAACTTGTTCTCGTTGTTTTTCCTCTAAAGAAGTAAGTTGATTGATCTTGTCTGTAGATAGCGCTTGCAGTTCATATATTTTTTGCTGAGCCGTATATGCTTTTTCAGGAGCAGTTTGAGCATCTTGTACTGCTTGTTGAGCAGCTAAGCGTGCTTGTTCAAAATCTTGCTCTGCTGTTTGACTAGGCTTTAGACTACTTGTATTACTAGCAGTTTTTTCTTTTTGAAATTGTGCGATAAGCTCTTGTGCTTGTTTAAACTCTTGCTGTACAAGTTGTAGCTCTTCTGTTTTTATTTGGCTAAGTCTTGCATTCTCTTGACTTAAAATTCTATTTTGCTCTTGGCCATATATAAGTTTAGCTTGTAAGGCATCCAGGTGTTTAAGCATCTCGGCTTGTTGAACTTTAAGTTCTTGAACTTCTTGAGCCTCAACAGGGGTTCTTTTTAGTTGTGTTTCTAGCGAGCTTACGCGCCCTTGTTCAAGTTGTATTTTTGTTTGAAGAGCATGTACTAATTGTTGATTTGTTACTTGATCACGGGCTATTTGTTCTTGTGCTTGAGAAACTTGTTGTAACAGTGCATGACGTTGTGCTTCTAGGGCTGCTTTTTGCGCCTGAGCTTGAGCTTGTAGTTGAGCACGTTCTTCTTGAACTGCTTTTTGTGTAGCTTGGGCAATACGCTGCTCTCTATTTTTATCTGTTTCTACAGTTCTTTTTTTATAGAGTTCAAGTTCATTAGTTGCGCGTTGTGCTGTTGCACGTGCTTCTTGAGCTTGTTGAGCATGTTGCTCAGCTCTACGCTTAGCATCTAAGGCCAGATTAGTATAATTACGTGTTAAGATTTCTTGATACGTTGCTCTTTTATGTGCAAAAAAAGCCTGTCTCTGTGCTTCATTTTTTTTCATGAGCGATCTACGTAAAGCTTGCCGAGAAAGTGGCCTTCTGCGACTTTGACGTCTGTTTGGGCGTTTGTTTATTTTGTTTTGTCTGTACCCGTTTAGGGCAATGCCATAAGTTTTACGACGAGCCATATTGGGAGCAGTTTGTGCATATAATAGAGTTACGCTATTTGTGCATACAAGTGTTAATACTATATAAGATACTACGTTATAGAACACGTTCATAGGTTTCCCTTTTTTTGATAATGGAGGCTCATTCACCTTAGGGTGATTAATTGCCTTTGTGTATGGAGCAGCTTTAGTCTGAACCTAAACTTTTACTCTGTTATTTGTTGACTGACTGTTGTAAGTACGCAACCTATGCAGATACTCACTAGAGTTAGCTGAGATACTTTATAGATTTTTATATTAAGGGTGAAGGCAATTATTGAGAACTTCAAATTATATTATATATCATTATTATATACTAAATAATAATTAATTTCAATAAAACTTTATAATAGAATATTAAATTAGCCCTAGATTAGACTCATAAAAGACTTTAGGCAAACAAAAAGCCCAGGTTTTACCCTGGGCTTTGCATTAAATACTGTTTAATTTATAGTTTGTCTGCTTCGAATTTTAACTCGCGATTAGGATCTTCTGAGTCACTGTTATTGGTATCCTTTGAAGGAAGTACTGGTGCAGATTTGGTAGCATTTGCAAGCTTGCTTTTAGCCCAGTTCCATGCGCGCCCTAATACAGTAGGCTTTTGGATTTGCTGTTGATCATCTGTTGCTGTTCGCAGAATATCATCAACTTTTCTATCTTCTTCTGTGAGAGCTGTGCCCAAACCATTTGAGTTATTGTTAGCTTCATCAGGTTTTATTATTCCTTCTAACGCAACATATTTTTCTTGAGGAGCTTCAGTCTGAGCTTGTGCAGCTGGCTGAGTCGCGTTTGGGTCAACTACAGGTGCTGAAATGCTTTCTTTTTCATCTGCTAAGTCAAGACCTTCCTCTTGGCTTACTTGAGTAGCTTGGCGTGCCGACTTGTTTTTTTCTTGCTCAATAAATGAGTTATAAGCTGCTACCTGGTTTTTTAATCCCCTAAGCTCACTTAAACGCTCATCGTCTATAGAAAGGGTTTCGGGTAAATTTAAGCTTTTTTCTAGAAGCTTTATTGCTTTTTCAGCAAGTTCTGGGGTACCAGTTTTTATTTTATTTGTAAAAGGAGCAAGCCTTTTACCGCGACGCTCTGCGCCTTCTAAAGTCTTTAGAGCGCTATCCTTGTTAAGCTGAACACTTAATAGTCCTGCATCAGATTTTATTTGCTGATCAGTTCTTGATAAAAGCCATGCATCAAAACCAGCATCAGTAAGTGTTAACTGTTTTTCTCTGATGTTAAAATACACAGGCTCAAGCTCTTTTTTAGCCGAACCATTGCCATTACTATTGCTTATAGGTGTTACTGGTTCTTTATCATCATCTTGAGGTTGTTGCTCTGGAGTTGCACTAGGTAAAACCATAGGTTGAATAACTATCGTAGCTTCAGGATCCGTAGCTGATTCTGACTGCACAGGTGTTCTTATTTCTTCTAACGCTGGTTCTTCTGATATTACAGGTTGTTGTTTATCTACCTGTATTCTGTGTATTACTAATTCTTCTTCATCGTCAGAATTAGAAGTGTCTAAGTTTTGTTGCTCTGGCAAAATAACTGCTGGTTCTACGTGTTGTACTTGAGCTTGTTGCTCTAGGCTTACATTAGGTATAACCACAGGTTGAATAACTATCGTAGCTTTAGGCTCCGTAGCTGGTTCTGATTTTGACTGTACAGGTGTTATTATTTCTTCTAAAATTGGTGTTGCAGGTAATGTAGAATCAGGAGAATTAGAAGTGTCTAAATCTTGTTGCGCTGGCAACATAACTTCTAGTTCTATTGGTTGTACTTGAGCTTGTTGCTCTAGGCTTACATTAGGTATAACCACAGGTTGCATAACTATCGTAGCTTCAGCGTCTGTAACTGGTTCAGATTCTGACTGTACAGGTGTTATTATTTCTTCTAAAATTGGTTCTGCAGGTAATTCAGAATCAGTAGAATTAGAAGTGTCTAAATCTTGTTGCTCTGGTATGATAACTTCTGGTTTTACTTGTTCATAGTTATCATCTGCAGCTTTAAGTTTTTCACTTAATCTATGAATTTCTGCTTGATTGTCTTCTAAACAGTTACTATCAGTTGTCTTTTGAGCTACTTGTTCAAAAGCATCTTTGTACTCAGTAAGCTTTATCTGAGCATCAAGCAATGCTTCAGGGCTAGCATCAGCAATTTGTGCTGCTTGTTGAGCTGCTTGTTTAGCTTGCTCTAGTGCTGCTTGGCTTGTTTTATAAGCAGTTTGCTCATGAGCTTCTTCTTGCTCTAATTCATTTTGCGCGTTTTGGGTGAATTCTGCAGTTTGTGTAAACTGATCGCGTAACGCTTTTGGGCTTTCAGCTTTTGCTTCTCTAAGCTTTGTATATTCTTGCTGTAAGTTATCAAATTGAGCTTGTCCGTAAGCAAGCTTAGTGTTCAAAGCGTTTATGTGGTTAAGCATTTCAGTTATTTGATGCTTAAGCTCTTGAGTTTCTTGTGTTTGAGCAGCTGTTCTTTTAGGCTCTGTCTCTAATGAGCTTAAACGGCCTTGTTGCAACTGAGCAGCCATCTTAAGATCATGTATCTCACGAGCATAGCGTGCTTGATTGGTTGCTACTTGCGTTTGAACTTGAGCAAGTTGTTGTGCTAATGCATGACGTTGTGCTTCTAAAGCAGCTTTTTCTCTTTCTGCTTGAGCCAGTACACGAGCACGTTCTTCTTGAGCTGCTTTTTGTGTAGCTTGTGCTATACGTTGCTCAATATCTTTATATGTTTGAGAATGTTTTTTGCATAATGTAAGTTCGTTAGTTGCACGTTGTGCTGCTGCACGCGCCTCTTGAGCTTGGTTATTATGCTGTTGAGCTCTATTTCTAGCATTTATAGCGCGGTTTGTATAGTTACGAGCTAAAGTTGCTTGTTGGGCTGCTCTATTACGTGCAAAAGCTGCGCGATTTTGAGCAACATTTTTTTTAATTGTTGATCTGCGTAGTGCTTGACGAGAAAGAGGTTTTCTACCATTTTGACGTCGTGATTGACTAGATCTTTTAGTGCTTCTGCCGCGTTGCTGATGAGCTTTTAATGCAATACCATAAGCTTTACGACGTGCTAAATTGTGAGCAACTCGTGCACCTAATGGCGCTACGCCACTAATGCATACAAGAAATGCTAATGAGTAAGTTAAGAAATTATATAATGACTTCATAAGTGTCCCTTAAGTAAGTTAGAATGTTATACCTACTTTCCCCCAAACAGTCCATCGTTCAATAGCACTATTAATTGGTCTTGAGGTAAATTCCCAAGAGCCACCAATGGCTGCAAAACAAGGACAATCTGATTCCCGGCGATAACCTAAAGATGCGTATGCGGTGTGAGAGATAACTGCCGGGTGAGCTGCAGATTCAAAGTCGATAGCACAATCTGTAACATTTACATAGCTTTGATCGAACTGAACTGTTGCTCGCGGAAAATTGTCTTTTATTGTACGGGCCTGGTTTGTCCCCCCTAAACCCGTTGCGGCTTTTAGACCTACATTATTTAATATATCACCATTATTAATAATTTCAACCGCTTCCGATTGGCGAACATACAAGTTGAAACCAAATTCGGCTACAAAGGTGCTATTCTCTAGAATATACGTTGCTAAAACAGCAGAGTTTATATTTGCAGAAAAGTGAGGATGAACACGCATACATTTAGAAAAAACGTTAATTCCGGAAGTGCCACTCGCGGTCAATTTATTATCAAATGCAATCGAAGCCTCTTCAGGACCGTTATAAGTTTCCATGTAACGGCTAAAGGGCTTTCCAATTAAATCAAACGACCGGAATTGATTGTTGTAAAACAAGTATTGAGTATTGGTATCTAAAAAAAAGCCTACATGTAAGTGGCCTTGCCTATATGTTTTAAATCCTATACTATTACCTGCTATAACACCAAAATGACCGTTGTTACCAATAATGGGCTCAAAAACATATTTATTTTTAACATAACTACCCGTAGGAATAATAATGCCAAAATATGAATTCAAACTGCAGTGTTCTGCACGTGGATCTGGGTAGGTAATGCTCGTGTAGCCAATTTTTAGTTCAATATCAGCTAGTCCCCATTTTTCAAGGCGGCAGCGGTTATCTATTTTGCCGTAAAGCCAATTTTTTTGTGCAAATGCTTCTTTTACGCTTCCTACTACGGGGCTACCATCAAGACCAAGTTGATCGGTTATGGGGCCGCCACCATCATTTATAATATCTTCTACAAGGCATATACTGTTTTGTACTCGCTCAATAGGTGCTGAAGCTTCAAACCAAAAAGCAGTTGATCCGTCACATTTAGCCGTCAGCCGCTGCTTATAAGTAAGACCAATACCAAATACTTTTTGCTCAGGGTAGAAGCATACGCTACTTAAAAAGTTTTTATTTACTGTGCGGATATTAAAATGGGTTGCATCAACATCTTTTGCAGGATCATTATCTTGGGTTGCAAAGGGTTCATCAGTTTCATTTGAAGGGTTAAATTCTTTAAAGTTAAGACAATTAGTCCCGCAGCCACCAGGCAAAAAGAAACGAGCTATTTTAAGTGAACCATCTGTTGTAGTTTCACTGCCAAATAAAACTGCTTGAAAAGCAGAGCTTTTAACCTCAGGTGATTGATTTAATAGTCCATTTCTAAATAAGGCAATACGTTCAGGACGCCAAGATTCAAAGTGTGGTGGCACTGAAAAGAAGGTGTGGCTAGTAACATTGACGGCATTACTTGTAGTAGCACTTATGAGAGCTACAGCGACAAGCGCTAATTTTTTCATACTAAAACTCCAAGGTTAAATAAAGATAACTAGGTTCACTTGTACCATGAGTGTCTAAATCTTGTCAATAAGCCATGAGCGCTTAGTGTTTTGATTTATTTGAAAATATGTGTCAAATTTAGATAAAACTACAGCATATATTTATAAAATTGGGTGAACTAGTATGTTTAATCGTGTTAAGGGTACTCAAGACTTTTTAGACTTAACTCTTTTTAATTTTTTTCTTTCTTCTTTAAAAAAACATTTAGGTACCTATAATTTTACCGAAATCAAAACACCTATTTTAGAACCAACAGATCTTTTTAAGCGTTCTTTGGGTACTGAAACGGATGTTGTTACTAAAGAAATGTATACCGTCAATACTGGCTCAGATAGTGAATCTATTTGTTTACGACCAGAAAACACAGCAGCTATTGTGCGAGCTTTTGTTAATAATGGTATACAAGTTACTCCGTGGAAAGTCTTTGAGTGGGGTGCTATCTTTCGTCATGAACGCCCTCAAAAAGGACGTTATCGTGAATTTCATCAAGTAAGTATCGAAATTATTGGCTCCAACTCAGTCAGTCAAGATGCTCATTTTATTAAAATGTTAGATAGGTTTTTTGCCGAAGTTCTTCAAATTGATACTATAGCGCTCTTGATTAACTTTCTAGGCTGCGCTCAAGATAGGATTAATTTTAAAAATGTATTACATGACTTTTTAAGCTCCGTTGAGCAGGGCATCTGTGCAACATGCACTGAGCGTAAAGAAAAAAATGTTATGCGTGTGTACGATTGCAAAAATCCTCAGTGCCAAGAGTTGTATACACAAGCTCCTGCTTTAGCTGATTATCTGTGTCCTGCATGCAGCCAAGAATGGATAACGCTCAAGCATACTCTTGAAGCACTTTCAGTATCCTATTCGTATGCACCTCGTTTAGTGCGTGGGCTTGATTATTATGGTAAAACAGTGTTTGAATTTGTGAGCGTTTCTCTGGGGGCCCAGAATGCTGTTTGTGGCGGTGGTCGTTACAATCAATTAGTTAAAGATATTGGTAGCAAAGAGGATCACCCATCAATAGGCGTAGGTATTGGCATTGAGCGGGTACTCTTACTGTTAGAAAATCAAAAAGAAAAACTTGCTCTTTCTAGCTTGCCACCATTGCATGTTATTATACCCTTTGAGCAAGAGCAATATGCGAGCGCTTTATTGCTTGCCGATGAACTACAAGCAAATAATTTAAGAACTGATATATTGCTTGAAGATGAATCAGTTAAAAGCATGATGCGTAAAGCAAACAAGCTTGATGCTCAGTACGTATTGTTAATTGGCCCAGATGAACAAGCCCAACAAGTGGTAACAGTAAAAAACATGAGTGCAAGCACCGAGCAGCGCATTGCCCATAAAGATTTAGTAAGCTATTTGCTGGCAGCTCATAAAGCTTAAATTAGCGCGTTAATAAATCTAGTAATGGATGGCGTAAAAAATAAAACAGAACTGCTACAAACATAAGTGCATCTAGCCTGTCAAGCAAGCCACCATGCCCTGGCAGCAGGACTCCTGAGTCTTTAAGTCCTGCTCGGCGCTTTATATAAGATTCAAATAAATCTCCTGCTAGAGCAGTGCTAGAGATAAGTGCTGCCAGTAGAGCTAAAGTGGTATAATTTTTGTAATAATTTTGTGTATAAAAAAAGCTTACAGTTACTAAGAAAGTTGCACAGTAACCCCCTGCAAACCCTTCCCAAGTTTTACCAGGGCTGACTGTGGGTATAATAGTATGTTTGCCAAATAACTTGCCCGCTATGTAAGATCCTACATCATGAGCAATTACCGTAAGTACCATATAAAGGGCAAGCATTCGTGATACGTGAGTAATAACAAGAAATGCTAAAAAAGGCGCAACAGGATACAATGGCATAAGCGTCCAAAAAGTAATGCTCTTATATGAAAATAACTTTGGCCACTCAGTAAGTATAATAACTACAAGTAGGCCAAGTACTACACTGTTAATAGACCACTGTGGCCCATAGAGGAGTAAACTTAAGGTTAACGGCAACAAAATAAGAGAAGTGTAAATTCTTTTTGTAAGTTCGGTCATTGCTATCCAAAATGTAATACTGTTTGATTTTATAACATACATGCTATAATGAGTGTTTAGACATAGTATAACAGTTTAAAAAGGGAGCCGTATGAAAAAAAAATGTTTGTTTGTTATTTTAGCTGCTTGTTTGGTAGCTGGCATGTATGCAATGGATCAGCAGCCAAATCAAGGCTTAAGGCTTTCCGGTAGTCATGACATGTCTCCTCTAAGTACACCAACTGAGGGAGAAGCACCTGCTGCTTATCCAATACATTACTCAGTACCTTCAGCCAATAATTCCGATAGCAGTAATGTGCCTACGCCAACTGATTTTTCATCCAATAGTTCGGCTCACGTTACTAACGCTGTACGCTATCCTGTTATAGGTGCGCTAGCATTTGGTGTAGCTATAATAGTCCACAAACTTGTTGACTCTTTTTCTAAATAATTTTAAATCTTTGAGGTATTTTTATGAATCGTTATGTTGTTATTTTTTCTGTTGTTAGTTTGCTTAGTGCACATACTAGCATGTATACCATGAATGAATCGTTAATTGATAGTGCTGCAGGGGTAACAGGCACCTATAGTTCAGATACTATGCGCGTTGATTATTCTGTTGTAGATAATAATCTTGAAGCTGTAAAAGACATTACTCCTATACAAGATCAACAAGCTTTTTTTAATAGTCCAGAACCTAAACCCAGCTCTCCTGTTTTAAGCCACAGAGAGAGAAGAATTAAGAGAAGGACTGCAAAGTATACGACCGGTTCTGAAACATTAACACGTAATCTCTCACAAGCTGTTCTAGAAGCTTCTCAAGAGCAAGATGATACGAGCTCAGATTCAGGCAGCAGCTCTAATTCTAATTCAAGTTCTCCTAAACACTCTACAGATAAGCTTGTTGATTTATCAGCGAGCGTTATGCCAGGAACATCCGAAGATAGAAGATTAAAGCTTGCTGTTGCAGCTGAAGCTCGCAGACGTTCTTTGGATGGTTCTAGTTCTGGTGACGAGTATCAACCTCTTATAGGATCACGTGTTCATACTCCAGCTGAATCTCCCGTGAGATCTCGTAAAAATTCTGTTAGTGATACTGATAGTAATACTGCTAAAACAGACATTACTTCAAATTCTAATGGAAACGGTAAAACTGCTTCAGCACCTCAGTCTCCAGCTAAAGAGCTTAAAAAATCATTTGATGCTACTGCTGGTATGGATGACGCTAAATCAGATGCGACAGCAGATACAGCAAAAGAAGGTTCATTCTTTTCAAGTAGATATACTATTGCAACTATAGTAAGCGCAGGAATAGGCGCTGCTGGTTATATAGCGTATAAAATATTTTCGCAATCTAACGATGATGATAATGACGACGAGTAAACTTTACAACAAATAAATTGTAGAGTCTTTTAATTTAGACAAAAAAGATATATGTAGTTTTCTGGTCATGCTAGAAAACTACGTGTATCTTTTTTAACTCCTTAAGCTTTTGATATTGTAAAATTGACGATATATACTAATACTATTGATAGTAGATACTAATAATATTGGCAGAAAGGGCTTTTATGCGCTTTTATAAGTTTTTTTTGATTGCTTTGGTATTATATAGCAGTAATAGTCTTTACAGCATGCACGGCACAGCTAATCAGACACCTTTTGATCAGGTACAGCAAAAGCTTAGTAGCTCTCCATGGTGGTCTTCTTTTGAATATAATTATACCAATAATCAAAATGGATCTACTACTTCAACTGTAAAAGAAAGCTCGTTATTTACTGTTGCTCTAGTAAGCGCAGGAATAGGTGCTGCTGGTTATATAGCGTATAAAATATTTTCGCAATCTAACGATGATGATAATGACGACGAGTAAGATTTACAACAAATAAATTGTAGAGTCTTTTAATTTAGACAAAAAAAGATACACGTAGTTTTCTGGTCATACTAGAAAACTACGTGTATCTTTTTTAAATTTAGTAAGATGCAGTAAACGCATTTTCGATATAGTTTATTGTATAGTCTGTTTGGGTGCCTTCAACAAGAGCAACATCAAAGCGGTATATCATGTCTTGAAAGTTATGTTTGTTGATATACCATAAAGCTGTTGTAACAATTTTGCGTTGCTTTGAAGGCACTATAAGCTCTGAAAGAGAAAATAACGGGTTACGCCTTAATTTAACTTCTACAAAAGCAAGTACTTCTTCTTTACGGGCAATAATATCAATCTCGCCCTGTTTGATTGAGTAATTTTGCTCTAAGATACTAAAGCCCGCTTGTTCTAAAAAGCGGGCAACTAATTCTTCACCTTTTTTGCCTAAGGCTATACGCTCGATACTCATTAAGCTTTTGTTTCTACTTTGGTTGTTGGAACTTGAGCAAGTATTCTGTCTGGTTGCGTACTAGCTATCAGTGGAGCAACTTTGGGTTTAGGCGTAAGTTGTGCTAAGCGAGTTTCTAAAGCTGAAACGCGTTGCTGTTGATTAACTGTGTGGGGTAATACGTTTTCTTTTATATAGGCTAAGCGCTTGTTTGCTGCTGTAAGGGCACCTTCTCGTTTGTTATATTTATACCTGCTAATATAGGTATTAATAACATTGATTTCGCTTTCAAGTATTTTGCTGTAACAACCATCAAGCATATCTTTAATACTTTTAGCGTATTCCGTATCATCTGGATACGTTTTAAGAAACTTTTCACCAAGCTCTATAGTTTTTTGAGTTGGAGCTTGATCTCTGTCTGGGCTAAGTGTAGATAAAAAATAAGCTTTAATACCAATATAACTAGCTTTTTTTGCTTCAGGTGTGCCTGGGTAGAGTGTTTGATATTCTAAAGCGTATTTTTGTGCTGTTTCAAAGTTGCCTAAATCTAGACCTGTTTGAGCTAGTTCTAATGTTGTTATTCGCACAAGCTCAGGATCGCCCCCAAGCGCAAGCATCCGTTCGCCACATTTTAAAAACATATCTTTATCGCCACTTTTTTTGTAGTAGTCTTTTGCCCAAGCGGCTTCTTCAAATGTTTGTTTTGCAACGAGTTTATTTAAAGATTTGCTTAAATCTTCTGAAGCGGTGTGTGTGAGCGAACTTGCTAGTAAAACGCTCAATAATAAATAGATACACATAATAAAATCCCCTAAAAGTAACTATGATCTTTTCTTTAAACTATCACAGATAGTCTAATCGAGCAAGGCGCTCGAGGGGGCTGTAAGAGAGGTAAAAAACAATACTGTAGCTGCTCTTAAGAGACTATGGTATCTTAGTAAATAGAGTGCCATACCAGGAGTTTATATGATACGAAAAAGTTTAGGGCAAATGCTTGTTAATCGCAAACTTTTTACGCCCATTGAAGTAGAAGATTTTATAAAAGCTGCTGAAGATAATCACCAAAATTTAGTTGAATATCTTAAAGCACATAAACTTATTAAAGACGAAGATTTAGCTAAAGCACATGCTGATCAATTTGGTATTAAATATGTTGATAGTATAACCGAAAAGATGGCTGATCCTGAGTTGCTTGCAAAGATACCCCTTAAATTTTTAAGAGAGCATGCAGTAATACCCGTACTTCTTGATGGTCAAATTACTTTAGTAACGGCCGATCCTACTGACTTTCAGCCCCTTGATGAGCTTACGTTGCTGCTCGGTGGTGATACACGTACTATAGTTGCTACACGTAGTTTAATTATCGATGCTATTAATAGATACTATCCTCTAGAGGGTACCAAGCAAATGATCGAAGAGCTTGAAGAAGAGCAACAGATTGCCGAAGGTGCTGTTGATTTAGGTGCTATCGACGAAGCTGATATTTTAGGTGTAGCTAATGAAGCACCTATAATTAAGCTGGTAAATCATATACTGTATCAAGCAGTAAAGCGGGGAGCTTCAGATATACATATCGAGCCTTTTGAAAAGGAAATTCGTGTACGGTACCGTATTGACGGCGTAATGTACCCTGCGTTAACGCCACCAAAACGTGCTCAGTCGGCTTTAATTTCGCGTATTAAAATTATGGCTAACTTAAATATAGCCGAAAAGCGATTACCGCAAGATGGTCGTATTCAGATTAAAATTGCCGATAAAGCTATTGATATTCGTGTTTCTTCGTTGCCTGTGGGTTTTGGAGAACGCGTTGTAATGCGTTTGCTTGATAAAACTAAAACTTTTGGTGCACTAAAAACTCTAGGCTTTAGTGAGCGTGACTATAAAATTATAGAGTATAGTATCACGCAACCTAACGGGATTATGCTTATTACTGGCCCTACTGGTTCAGGTAAAACATCCACACTTTATTCTATTTTAAGTCAGCTTAATACGTCAGAAGTTAATATTGTAACCGTAGAAGACCCCGTTGAGTACCAAATGCAGGGTATAAGCCAAGTGCAAGTACGTGAAAAAGTAGGTCTTACTTTTGATGCTGCATTACGTTCTATTTTACGTCAAGATCCTGATATAGTTATGATCGGAGAAACACGTGACAAAGAGACTGCTCAAATTGCCATTCAAGCGGCGCTGACTGGACATTTAGTGTTAAGTACGTTGCATACCAATAGCGCTGCTGCTTCAATTACGCGTCTTATTGATATGGGTATCGAGCCCTTTTTAATTGCTTCAACGGTAACTTCGGTTGTTGCTCAACGACTTGTGCGTAGGTTATGCGAAGTATGCAAAAAGCCGTATAAGCCAGAGCTTGATGTTCTTAAGCGTATTGGTATTACAGCGCAAGAGGCAAAAACTATCACTTTTTATCAACCAGTTGGGTGCGAAAATTGTTCTAACACAGGCTATAAAGGTCGACTAGCTATTTTTGAAATCATGGTACTGTCGGGTCGTGTAGCTCATTTAGCTATGGAACGTTCTGATACGGCTATAATCCAAGCGGAAGCAGTTAAAGAAGGCATGACGTTACTTGTGCAAGATGGTGTTCGCCGCATAAAGCAGGGCATCACTACGCTTGAGGAAGTACTAGCTGTTGCTGCATCAACTGAAATTATGGGTGCCTAAAGCGTGAAAACTAATGTGTATGGCATAAGCTTATTGGAAGTTACTCTAAGTGTTTCTGTGTTACTGCTTATTGTAAGTCTTAGTATGCCCCTTTTTGTTATGCATAATCGTTTATTTGTTAAGGCTGAACTTGAAAATATCTATGGCCTTATGCTGTATCTGCAGCGTAAGGCCTCTGTTGAGCAACAAATACAAACGCTTATACTTGATGTAAAAAAGAGCAGCTATAGAGCGCATGGTGAGTATACTAAGCTTGCTCGAGATGTTGTTTTTGCTCAACCTGCTTTTATAACAGATAAAAATACTCAGTTTAAAGGTTTTGCAAAGTCGAGCACTTTTAAAAATAATACCGTTGTTTTTTATCCTGACGGTACTATTACTTCTGGATCACTGTTTTTAACTGATTCTAAGCACTCCTGTGCGTACGCATTGACCTGTGGTGTGGGTAAGGTAGGGTTTATAAGAAAGTACCGTTATAGTGGCAATAAGTGGGTGCTTTTGTCTTAAACTTGCTCTCGAGCAGTTGCGTTAATTTTCTCATTTCGTACGCTTAATAGTGTAAAATTATGGCACAAATAAATTGAAAGAGAGCAGTGTTTGCTTTTATTAAAACGAGTATACATATACTTGCTGCACTCTGTTTAGGAATTGTAGTAGCACTAACTGCTTTACAAGATGACCTTTGGTTTAAAGATAAACTTCAACAAATGCTGCAACAGAGTTTTGAAGAAATATTGAAAGTACCGGTGCAATGCCAGGTGGCTCAAGTTAATATACTGAGCGGTAAAATAGTTATTGATTCTATTTCTGTTAAGTCAAAAACAACTCAGAGCTCTGAGCAATGGGCTCTTGCGTGTCCTCGTATGACTTTTGAATTTTCTCTTTTTGGCTTACTTGCAAGACATCAAATTGAAGCAGATTTAACGTGGTATAATGTTACTGCCTCTACACAACTTGATGAAAAGTCTCTAGCTCTCGTTGAGCCTTTAAAATTGATTATGCAAGCTCCTTCAATTGTTCCTTTTGAACTTAAAAAATGCTCATTTAAAGCAGCTGTGCTTGATTTATCTAATGAAAAAAATAATACCTATGCTCAGTTGTTTTTTTCAGCTGACTGTCTGTTTATAGATAATAGAGCAAAAACAGTTATAACTTATACCAATGGAACTATTAAGCACCAAGATTGTTTGTATGCACAAAAGATTGCTGGAACAGTATCAGCTGATATAGCAACAACGGACTTGTATGCTCGTATGTTAAAAACACAGCTTACTTTTGAAATACCAGGGTATACCCAACAGCCTAAGCCGTGCTCTTTAATCGGTGTTTATAAGCATACTAAAGGTTTTCTGGAATTTTCTACTGGTGATAAAAAATTATCATGCAAAGTTCACAATATAAGCTCTAGTAACGGTATTATTGCAGCAGATATAACTGCAATGGCAGATGTAGCCCAGTTGGCTGCTTGGGCACCACAACTGTGTGATAAAAAAAGCGGTATTGCTGGTAGTGCCTCTCTAGAATCCTACGTTGAAATTGATGTTCTTAAACATACTATTACTTATAGTGGCCGAGGTGCATTAGAAAAAGCTCGTTATTCTTCTGGTACTCTTGACCGAGCGCAGATAGCTTTTAAAGGTAATCATATGAGCGCCAGTGGTACTTACGAAGTTACTAGTCTTATGGGTATAACAGGTAGTGGTAATTGGAAGGCACATTTACAAGACTTTACTCTTCAAACAGATTTTATGACCACTCAGCCTGTAGCTCTTAGTTCAGGAGTGACTATTAAGCCAGGAGAAGCTCATATAAAAGCTACGCTCAGCAAAGAGGGTATGCTGCATGCAGATTATACCGTTCGTTGTTCAGCTCTAAAAGCAGATCAAGTACATGCTCTTTCGGGTACTCTTAAAGCATATAAAAATATTATAACTTGTACTGGTACGCTCGATGGTTATTCGTATGGGCTCGAAGGTTCTCTTCTGCCATTAAAAATAACTGTTGCTCGTTGTGCCTATGGTCACAGTAAACCTGTCTTAGAGTTTAAAAGAAATTCTCATGGAGATAGTTTAGAGGGCTTTGTTGAGTACAGTTTTATAAAGCGCGCAGTACACCATTTTCTTGGCTATGAGTTGCAAGGTGACGGTGCTTTAGGCTTAAATATAGAATACGATCGGGGCCATATTAGAGGTACTATTAAGCTTCATAAAGGGACCTTGCGTATACCTTCGGTGTATAATATGGTTACTGATTTAACGGGTAGGTTTAATATAGATACTCGCCTACATACTATAGAGGTAAAAGATCTTAATGTAGGATTACATAAAGGATCTGCTTGGAGCTCTCGCTGTGCTTTTTATTTTGATGAAAGTAGTTTGTTGTCTGCTCATATACCTCTAGTGGTGCAAAACTGTTTGGTAAGCTGGAATAAAGAATTTTTTGGTCTTATGTCTGGTTCTTTGAGCATGAGTTACGTAAAAGAAGGTGCTTCATCGTTAAAAGGGTATATTATGCTTGATGATTCTCATTTGCGCAGTAACTTGCTTTCATCTCAAGTGCAAAAAGATTTTGCAGGTAGTGCCGTAAAGCCATTAACTGCTTATACCAACGACAGCACCATAGATCTTTCAATCGATACTAGGCAGCCTATCCATGTAAAAACACCCTTTTTAGATGCGCAAGCACGTGTGCAAATTAAGGTCAAGGGTTCTGTTTTTAATCCAGAAGTTTCAGGTACTATTAATCTTTCAGAAGGAACTTTAGCATTCCCTTATAAGCCGCTGTATATTACTCAAGCAAAAATTTTTATTAGTCCTGACAGTTTGGACGATGCTCGTATTGAACTTACCGCGAAAAATAAAATAAAAAAATATATGGTAACATTGCAAGTTACTGGATCTGTTGGGCAACCAACGATTTCTTTTGAGTCAACACCAAGTTTACAAGAAGAGCAAATTATTACGCTTTTACTTGCTGGCTCTGAAGAAGGATCTCTTTCGCTTGTTATGCCTACAATGATTATGCATAATTTAGAAGATTTATTGTTTGGCCCTGCTGAAAGCTCTTCTAAATTACAACGATCATTTAAAACTATCTTAAAGCCGCTTAAACACATACGTATTATTCCTACGCTTGCCGATCAAAAGGGAGATATACGTGGTGCAGTAGAAATAGATATTAATGATCGTCTACGAGCTACAGTACAAAATAATCTTACTTTGTCAGAAGACACGCAAGTTGAGATTGAATATACTGTATCAGACGATATGAGTGTTCGTGGCATAAAAGATGAACAAGGTAATATCGGTGGTGAAGTTGAAATGCGATGGAAATTTTAAAAGGAGTGGTATATATGAAGATAATATCTTTTCTAAAGCGTGCAGCTTTAGGCACAGTTTTTTGTGGAGTACTTGCAGGTTTTGGTGTCGTTGCTTATGTTATTCATCAAAGTCAAGATACTCAAGCTAAAATTCTTGCAGGTTTAGT
>JACDHA010000027.1 GCA_013821315.1 Candidatus Dependentiae bacterium
TGCGCAACTTTTTGTTCGCAGCGAGTTACTAATTCACTTAAAAATGCTGCTACTTTTTCTGGAGTTTGAGCCATTTCACCATCAATATCAAGATGAGCATAATCTTTAAAACCAATAATATGTGCCAATTCTAAACGTAACACACGTATACGATCAAGCAACTCTCTGTTTTTAGGATATCCTCGCAAATTAAATGCTTGCCACAAACTTTTGCGAGTTGATTCTATAGTACAGTTGTCCATAACAGCACTATATGTAGGATAATCTACTCCTATTTTGTAACTACCCTCAGGACTTTTTTCTAATGTAGCAATAAACTTTTGGGGCACACCGTCTAATTCTTTTAACGATACTAGAATAGTTTTATTGTCCGAGGCTATATTTTTATCAAACTCAAGTTCAAGCGTACTCAGTTCGGTTTTAATTTTCTTTATTTTTTCTTGTTGATCGTCAGATAATTGGATTCCGGTATGCTTATACCCTTTAAGCGTTTGTTCAATAAAATACCGTTGTGACTGGCTAAGTTTTTCTCCTGCTGCTTTATGCTGAATGTAATACTCAATAGCTTTATAGAGCTCCTTATTATGAGTAATATGTTCAGTCGCAAAATTCTGCAGAGCTATACTTTGCACTTGAGCTTCATTTCTTACAGCTTCATCAGGACTTACCATAGTAAGTATGCCTATAATACTGGCAGCAACACCTATTTTGTTCCCCAGACCGTCAAGATTGCCTAACGTATTACTAAAATTTCTTTGCTCATGGGGTACACTTAAAATCTTGTGTAAGCCTAATTGAGCAGTATCTATAGTTTTGCGAGCAAGAGCAGTAACTGCACTTACTGACGTAGGAAAAAGAGATACCACTTCTTGAGAAGTTACTACAGGTGTCGATTTAAAAAGATCTTCTGTTCTGTTTAAGCAACAGGGAAGCAATAAGCATACAACTGCCAGTAGGGGCAGAGCATTACCAGTATTTCTAAAAAAAATTTTCATAACTATCCTTATATAATGGTATCTAAAAAACAATAATCTACGTTTAGCATACCTTATAGTAGACCAGTAGATCAACTTGTAGACAGCTAATTTAAAAAAAATATTGCAAATATATTTAGTTATTTTCTAAGCTTACTAGTGAGGTCACCTACTAGAATGGTTTAGTAGGGAGTATTATTATAACTTATAAAGGGGGTTCTATGAAAAATTTTGCATTAGCTTTACTGGTAGCAGGATCTGTTGCTCAAGTTCAAGCAGTAGGCATGACCATTCAACAAGGTCGTGAAAGAGTTGCTAAAGTACAAGCGGAACGTGACGCAGTAAATCAACAAGTCGAGCAGTTAGATGCAAAAATCCAACGCCTTCAGGATCAAGTTAACAATGTTAACACAAGTCCTGATAACGCAAAAAAGATTAACGAAATTAATCGTCAATTAAGAGACTCTGTTGCTCAACGCAAATTACTTCTTGAACAACATACAAAAGCGACAAATAACTTCACACAAGAAATACGCACCGTAGGCCGCAAACATCACATTGATAACACTGCTGGCAAATATACAGTAGTTGATTCTCGCCCTGCAAACGCTTCCCAAGCTCAATCAGCTCGCTTCTAATTTCTATGAGCTCCAGAACTTTCTGGAGCTCTCTCTAGCTTAAGTGTATATATGTTTTAGGAGAGCAGAGTGTTTTTGAGATGTATCCTAACAAGCCTACTTTTACTATCCTCTACAGGTAGAGCTCAGTCACTAGCTCGTTTTGATAAAATTATTAGTCTTGGCTCTGATTGCGAAGTTGCAACTCAACTTAATAAATATAAATTAAGACACGAAGCATATCCTTTTGATTGGATGCGCACTTTTGTATTTAGTAAACTTACGCAGCTTATACAAAACAATTTTGCCAATTTCTTACATACACCTTTTTTAGTGAAAACACAGCATACGGTAGTTAACAAACACTATCTTATGGCATTTGTCCATGACTTTCCTACCCTACAAAATCCGTCTTATCAGAAAAACGATCAAGAATTTACGGGTATGATTGTACCTAATTTTACGCAGTTTGTGCCCCAAGCACAAGAAAAATACGCTCGACGTATTGAGCGCTTTAAGGCAGCACTTCATTCAAACGGATCAGTATTATTTATACGTTCACAATATATTCAGCCTGCTGATGCAGCAGAATTTGTGCAACTTATTTCCCGTTTACATCCTCGTCTTAACTTTACGCTTGCTGTTGTATCTAGCCACAACCATTCAGCAGAGCAATGGCATATTCCGCATGTTATAGCAATTCAAGAAACACGACCTTTAGGCAAACTGTGGTTTTCCGAAGACCAATGGACAGACATCTTAAGAAGACTACAATTGATACAGTAAGTGATAAAGCAAGTTACTACCAATCCCAGTTAATTTGACAAATAGTTTAAAATAGTTAATAATTAATAATATTAAGTGTTATAAAAAAATTAAATTATTGGACTAGTCATGAAAATCTATTTATTAGCCTTAAGCTTATTAGTATCGGCAACAAGCTTCAGCATGCACCGTTACGTTGGTAAAATTTATAATTACGCCACTGGTTGCTATAATAAGCAGTTATTAGAAGCTGCAGCAGCAGAAGATAAAGACGGCGTACTGAATGCATTAGAGCAAGGAGCTGATGTTAATTATCATAAACCTTGTCCACCACAAAAAGGCAGCCTAAAAGCTTTGTTTTTGAATCCTGAAGCTCTTAACCTAGACCACATATTATTTCGATATCATCCTGGAACAGCATTACATAGCTGTGCTAAAAACGGGAATAAAGAGATAGCAAGCCTTTTATTAAAGCATGGTGCTAAAACAACTCTAACTAATCATAGAGAAGAAATTCCTTTGTTTACAGCAGTAGCAGAAAATCAACAAGAAATGCTTCGTTTTTTGCTAGAGAATACACCAGACTGTTTAATTAAAACTAAAAATTGTATTAATGCCCTCACTTATTTTTCAAGAGGTCAAGGATTACATGGAAAAGGAAGAGCTAAGGATCTTGCTTTTCAGCTCCTTACTGAGTATTTAAAACAAAAAAAGCTGAATGCTCTAATGAGTATTTTGTTAAATAAACAAAAACAGCAGGCATACATTAGTACTCTACCTAATGACATACTGACTAGTATTATTACTTATGCTGTCCAAACTGAACTAGAAGAAAGATTAATTGCAGCAGTTAAATGTGGCAATATACAAGATGCTCAGTTGGCTTTAGCTGCTGGAGCTCATGTAAATACTAGAGTTAAAAAAACTAACTATACTGGCTTTGGTGACTTGGGTTTAGAAAGGGCACCAACCCCTCTTCATTTAGCGGTAGCTCAAGACAATGTACCTTTGGTAAAACTACTTCTTGAATATGGTGCAGATGTTAATGCTAAAAAAAGGCGTAGTCGCACACCACTTCACCGTCTCCATTTTGCACAAAAAATAAACGATAAACTTATACAACTATTAGTTGATTACGGTGCTAACCCATTTATAAAAGTAGGTATACTGCCAATTATAACAGAAGAAAGCATATCCAAGAGAAAACAAAGTACTATAGCTTTAAATGACACAGCTCTTTTACCTTATTTTTTGCCTAATATTCTAAAAAAGCAAGAAGCTTTAGTAAAAATACTGCAAAGCAAATTGCCTTATGAGGTAGCTCAACTTATAGCACAAGATATGTATCATCCTTTGCTTCCAGAAGCTTGTATACAACTTGTTAAAGAATACAAAGCTCAACAACAATCTACTGTTACAATTGAAGAACTACACAATTAATACTTACTTATAGTTAAAAATAAATTTATTACTAAATTATAGAAAGAAGGGAGATTAACCTTGAAATTATATCTATTAGCCTCAATCTTATTACTACCTACAACAAGTTTTACTATGCAATACTATACTGGTAAAGTTCGTAATTACGCTACCGGTTGCTATAATAAACAACTTTTAGAAGCAGTAGCAGCACAGGATAAAGACAAAGTACTTAACGCGTTAGAGCAGGGAGCTGATGTTAATTACCAAAAGCCTCATCCACCTGAGCTAGCTAGTCTTAAGTCAATACTATTTTGGTCCAATGAACAGCGTCTGAAAGCAGCAGAAATAGCACGAGAAGAGCTAGGAACAGCCCTCCATCATTGTGCTGCAAATGGAAATGAGCAAATAGCTCATATTTTATTAGAGCATGGCGCTAAAACAACTCTTAAGAACTTTAAAAAAGAGATACCATTATATATTGCTGGAAAAAACTATAAATTAGAAATGGTTAAGTTATTTCTTGAAAAAACTCCAGATTGCTTAGATAAAACATTACAATGTATGTGGATAAATAAGCTCCTTGTCACTTTATTTTGCAATCCTCAACTTCGTGAGGTTAAAAATAAAATTTTTACAATTATTACTGAGTATTTAAAACAAAAGAGAATAAGCATTTTGCAAAATGTTTTAGTAGGTAAACAAATTAATTCAAATTATTTTACTAATCTACCAAACGACATAAGAAATATAATTATTGCCCATGCTGTAGAAAAAAAATTAGAAAAAGAATTACTTCTATCAGTTAAATACTCAACTATACAAGAAGCTCAAACTGCTTTAAAAGCAGGAGCAAATGTAAATATGAAGATAAAAAATACTGATTCTGATAATAGTACTGAGCAATTAAAGAGTAATACATTCTTTAATCTAACACTCTTTCATTTAGCAGTAGCTAAAAAAAATATACCCATGGCTAAGTTGCTTTTAGAATACTGTATTACTATAAGTGCTCAAGATTTAATAAGAGATTTTAAAGACACAGTAAATATTAATGCTTTTACAGATCTTATTAAAGAATATGAAACCCAAAAGGCACAACCTACTATTACAATTGAAGAGATACAGGATTAAGGCCTAGCAATAAATAAGATAAAGTTTTATAATAGTATAAAGCATAGAAATTAAAAATTTAGTATTTGTATAGGCTTTTAGCTCTATCGATATTATTAACTGAAGAGGAGTGGTAAACCACTCCTCTTTTTTATAGCAATGCTCAACTATTTTAAATTTCTATTAAAATAAATCAGAATGAGTGCCTGTTCTTGCAAAAACAATTTCAGTTTCAGCTGGATAGTAAATAAGTAACCAATCTGGTTCAATATGACATTCCCAAAAGCCTTTGTATGTACCTTGAAGCCTATGGTTACGATTTTTTTCAGGCAGAGCTTTTTTCTCAAGCAACAATTGAACTAAAGCGACGAGTTTTTCTATATCTTTGCCGCGTTTTTTAGCTTTGTTTATATCTTTTATAAAAGCGTTTTTATAAATAGCAGTAAGCATTTATACTGACCTTATTCTTTTTATAAAATCATCTACACTTGTTGCTCTTACAAGATTTTTTCCTTCTATAACTTCGTTAAGAACTTGTTGAGTTTCTTGGTTTGGCTGGTGGGCACTTAGTGAACATACATCAAGCGCTTCAAGAGCTTCTAGAATTATCTCACGCATAGTTTTACCAAGAGCAGCGGCTTTTGTTTTAAGTCTTCTATGTTGTTCTTTAGGTAATGCTATAAGTATATGAGATATATCCTGTTTGGTATTCATGATATTTCCTTTTATTTTGCATTCTTACATATTAATATATATTTATATTAACATATAATAATATATTAATAAAGAATATTCGTAAAAATTTTAGGCTCTATGAATCTAACAAGGTTTAAAAGATGGGACTTTACTAGAGTTACTAGATACAACTAAGCAATAGGTTATGCCTATTGCTTAGTTGTATCTAGTAGTTTTTGGGGATCTAAAGGGGTGTGCCCCTTTAAAGTATTTATTAGTTAGGGTATTTGTTAACTGATTTATTAAATAAGTTTTTTAAGTTCAAACCATTCTTCACGAAGCTCTATTGCTTTCTCAAATTCAAAATTTTCAGCTGCTGCTTGCATAAGTGTCTCAAGTTCAGCTATACGCTCGTGTATACCAACTAAATCAAGCTCTTGCTGTTTTTTACGTTTTGACTTTGAAGCATCGGCTATAGCTTGTTGCATCTTTGAGATACTTTTTTTAACTTCACGTTTAACGCTTAACGGCGTGATATCATGTTCTGTATTGTATGCTATTTGCTTGTCACGACGACGCTGTGTTTCATCCATCGCTCCTTTAATAGATTTGGTTATACGATCGGTATATAAAATCACACGCGATTCTATGTTTCTTGCAGCACGTCCAATAATCTGAATAAGAGAACGTTTATCACGTAAAAAGCTTTCTATATCAGCATCCATTATAGCCACTAAAGCAACCTCTGGTAAATCAAGACCTTCTCGAAGTAAATTAACACCAACAAGACAATCAAAAATACCTAAACGAAGCTTATGAAGTAACTCTGTGCGCTGTGGCGTCTTAATGTCACTATGCAAATAACATACTTTTACTTGCTGTTCTTCAAGATAATGGGCAAGCTCTTCTGCTAATTTTTTGGTAAGCACGGTAACTAAGGACCTAAATCCTTGTTCTTTGGTATTTTTTATACGACTTACTAAATGCTGTATCTGTCCTTCACGTGGATGTGTTTCTATAAGAGGATCTACAAGACCTGTAGGTCTAATAACTTGTTCAGCAACAAGCGTGCTCTTCTGAAGCTCATAATCGCTGGGTGTAGCTGAAACAAAAACAACATCCTTAAAATATCCTTCAATTTCAGTGAACTTTAAAGGCCTATTATCTGCTGCAGAGGGCAATCTAAAGCCAAAATCTATCAGAGATTGCTTACGCGACTTGTCACCTGCATACATACCCCTAAATTGTGGTAATGCTATATGTGATTCATCGATCATAAGTAAAAAATCATCGCCAAAATAATCTAACAAACAAAAAGGCTTGTCTCCGGGCATCCGACCATCAAAATGGCTTGAATAATTTTCTATGCCGGCACAATGGCCTTTTTCTCTGATCATTTCTATGTCATGAGTAACACGTGCCTGAATACGCTCTTTGTAGATTGGATTTTTAAGTTCTGGCACCCAACTATCAAGCTCAGCTTTAATGCTATGGAGCGCTTTTTCTTTTTTATCTTCTGGTGTAACAAAATGCTTTGCTGGAAATATTAACGTATTATCAAGATCCATAAGCACTTCGTTGGTAACTCTATCAATCCATTCTAAGCGTTCTATAGAATCACCAAAATGTTCAATACGAAGCTTTTCCTTTTGATACGGTAAATTTACTTCTATAGTATTACCAAGCACTTGAAAAGTACCTGAGCTTTTTTCTATATCATTACGAGCATACTGAATGAATATAAGCTTATGTAGCAATTCTCCACGAGACAACTTATCCCCTACTGAGAGGGGAACTGCAAGTTCACGATAATCTGTTGGATTACCCAAAGAGTAAATACACGACACCGAAGCTATAACTATCGTATCTTGTCTATTGATAATAGATGCAGCTGCTTCTACACGTAACCGTTCAAGCTCACTGTTAACTTTAGTTTCTTTAGGAATATACATGTCTTGTGCAGGTAAATACGACTCTGGTTGATAGTAATCGTAATAACTTACAAAATAACAGACTTTATTTTCAGGAAAAAATAATGAAAATTCTTCATATAACTGAGCAGCAAGAGTTTTATTGGGCGACAAAATTAATACGGGTTTATTTTGCTGAGCTATAACATTGGCCATAGTAAAAGTTTTACCAGATCCTGTTACACCCATTAACGTAGATACACCCGGACGATGTTCTACTAACTGAGCTATTGCCTTTGGTTGATCGCCTGATGGCTCAAAAGGTGAATGGAGCTTAAATATACTTGACATAACTACCTTTCTTTTAGTAATTTATTTCAACTATATAATTATAGCATAATTTATACGTTCTGTCTAAAAAATAAAGCATCGCCAACTAATAAGCTGACGATGCTTTAAAAATCTCTTTAATAATTCAGCACATTACTTAGAACATTTCGTTTTCATCCAAGTAGTTAAGAAATTAGCTCAGTAAAAGCGAACTTTTAATATATGCTTTTTTAGCACTAAGTTCTGCTTTTTTAGCCGTTATTTTAACACCAAGCTTAAATTGCTCAGCTCTGTCTTTTTGTGCTTTAAAAGCAGTCTTAAAAGCATAGAGATCTTGTTCTATACGATTTAGATCTATCAAACTTTGTATAAACTTTTCTCGTTGATTTTTATTGTCTGGTAACTGAGTAACAACTTGCGCTATTTTTTGATAGTATTTTTTATCATTTTTAGCGGTTGCAAGCTCTACTTTATAACCACCTGTGTGCAGCATACCCCAAAAACCTGATTGTTGCTGCTTAAGAGCTTTTTCCAGACGCACAACTTCACTGCTTGCTGTTTGCTCGTAAGTGGTTACGATAGCAAGCGCATCAGCAATAATAAACTGTTTTTTCTGAGAAACAAGATGTGAAACATCATCAAGCCAATCAGCTAAAGCTGATCCACATGATGTTACAACTACTAAGCTTAAAGCTACTTTTTTAAATAAAGCCATGATATCGGTCCTTTGTATATAATACATGTGTAATAACTACCTAATTAAATTCAAGCGTATACTACTTTGACGTATAACAAAAATGGTGCCTCGGTAGTGCTTGTTTATATTTACAGTATTTAAAGCAAAAAAAGAACCGCCAGCATTACCTGACGGTTCTTTTTAAAGTATATAAACTAAGCTTAGCTTACCATAAAGGTAGTTTTGATGTACCCTTTTTTAGCTGATAGCTCAGCTTGTTTAGCAGCAATTTGTGCTCCAAGCTTAACTTTATCACCATTAGAATTAGTGTTATCTAATTTATTTTTAAGTGAATCAAGTTCGTTGTTAAGATCGTTAATAACAGCGAGGTTATGTACTAACTTAATACGATCATTTTTGTTTTCACAAATTTCACTTATTATTGCAGCATCTTTTTTGTAATAATCTCTTGTCATTTCAGCAGCTTTAAGCTCAGCTTTATATCCGCCACTATGCAAAGAACCCATTACACCAGATTTCTGTGAACTAATTTCTTTTTTAAGACGCTCAACTTCAGCTTGTGCATTTTTAACATACTTTTCTAAAACTGCGTTAGCTTTAGCTTGATGCCAATGCTTTCTTGGAGCAATTTCTCTAGCTAAATCGTCAAGCCAATCAGAAGCAGCAACTGTCATAACACTTGCGGTTGCTAAAACGCTTAGGCTTAGTACTTTTAATAGGTTCATAATAGTACCCTTCAGGTTATTGAGTTAAAAAATAATATATTTACTTGTAGACTATACTATTTTTTAACTCACGTAAACAGGGTATTATCTATTGCCTCTATAGCCACCAGAAGATCTGCCGCCACGTCCGCCACTTGAGGATCTGCTGCCACCACGACGATCAGAGCCACCTCTGCCGCGTGAGTCGCCACGATCACCACCACGATTATCGCCACCAAAGCGACCTGTGCCAGCTTCAGGAACTAAGCAGGTAACAGTTGCACGAGTAGGACGGTCACCTAAGGTTGTGCCACGTAGGGCATTAACCAAGGCAGGAGTACAGTCACCGGTAAGTTTGATAAATGTCTTACGTTTAAGTACACGTATAGATTTTAAGTGTTCTTCTGTCACTACACCAGTTTTCATAATAAACTCGTATACTTGATCTCTTTCAATACCGTCATCAGAACCAACAGACAAGCTTACTTCTTGCATTTGTTGTTCATCACCAGAAGGCACATAAGCCGTAGGAGTTGATGGTACATCTTCTAAATCAAGGGTTGTTAAGAATTTATCATTGAGTGAAAACAATACTGTTTTACGCAACTGATCTGGTGTTAAATGAGCTACAAGTTCACTTAACTGATTATCATAAAGAGCTGGTTTACGAGTTTCAAGGGTAGCAATATACTGTGATACTTCTTGTAAACGTGCTTTTATAAGTGTTTCAACTGAAGGAACATCGATAGGTTTAATAGTTACACTAAACTGACGTTCAATCTGATAAATGGTACGTTGTTCACTTTTAGTTATAAAAGTAATTGCTATACCTTCTTTACCAGCACGACCTGTACGGCCTATACGATGTACGTAGCTTTCAAGATCATCAGGAATTGAATAATTTATAACGTGTGTTAAATCTGCCACATCTATACCACGCGCTGCAACGTCTGTTGCCACGAGAATGGTAAGTTCTTTTTGTCTAAATTTTTTGATCACTGAGTTACGTTGTGCTTGACTCATGTCACCATGGAGAGCGCCTACGTTATAGCCACGCTTTATAAGCTGTTCAGCTACTTCTGCAGTCAACATCTTTGTTTGGCAAAAGATAAAGCCATAGAACTCAGGAGCACTTTGAATAAAACGAGTAAGCGCATGTAAACGGTATTTAAACGTTACTGTGCAATAATATTGCATAGTTTGTTCACTACCAATTTGCTTTTGACTTACGCGTACAGAAACTGGCTCTTGCATGTAGCTTTGTTTGATACCTTGAATACCAGCTTTTACTGTAGCAGAAAAGAGCCATATTGCTCGTTCTTTTGGTAAATAGCTTAGTACTTCATCAATATCTTCTTTAAAGCCCATATCAAGCATAATATCAGCTTCATCAAGTACTAAAGTGTTAACAGTAGATACTAAAAGAGATCTACGATTAAGAAGATCGTTGATACGACCTGGTGTACCAATAACTATTTGAACACCACGTTTAAGCTTACTAATTTGCTCGTCTATAGAAACACCACCGTAGATAACGGCCATTTTAATGCCAATACGGGAAGCTACTTTATTTAAACTATCGTAAATTTGCACCGCAAGTTCACGTGTAGGAGCTACTATTACTGCTTGAGGAACTGCACGAGTTCTATCAATTTTTTGTAATAATGGTATACCAAATGCCAGGGTTTTACCTGTACCGGTTTGCGCTTGTCCGTGAAAATCTATTTTGTCTGTTGACAATAATAACGGTATAGCTTTGCTTTGAATTTCAGTCGGTTCTGTAAAGCCTAACTCATCGAGTGCTTTCTGGATATCCGCTGCTAAATTGAGATCTTTAAATGTCGTCATAAATGGTACCTTATATTTAAGTTATATGCTACTCTCCCTTTTAAGTATATATAAATTAATTCTAACAGTCAATAAGAACAGATGCTTTGGCTGTTCTAGTGTATTTTAAGTTCCCCACTCTCGTTCATAGTAGTAATTAATGTTTTATACATTAGAAGTTTACGTTAACATCTGCAGAGTTCAGCGCCTGAGTTTTGTACCTATTATTACAACAAGAATTACTTGTGTAACTGCAAGAGCTGTTAATAAGTACCGTAGGCTAATGGCTTGATGTCTTACAAATGACGTAGCTAATGTTAAAACACTTGTTAGTACTTTATAAAACTAAGCTAGGTACTACTATTACCCTTATGGAGTAATGTAGTTAAAAGACTGAAATGGTGCAAACCAATCAAAATTGAACCTACTAAAACGGGCATTTACATCTTCTAGTTACCGTACTACACGCTTTAACGCTCTCATTTATTAGCCTTAAAGTGGTTTCAATAACAGGAGAGCAAACTTCTAGTATGTTTTTAGTATAGCAGTTAGAAAAGTATTTGTTTACTTTTTTTGAAAACTCGCTAAAAAAGGTTTGTTTTCAACCGCCAATAAGAAAATAGTTAAGTTATTGATCTTAATTTTAGTCAGAAAATATCTTTTCTATATTCTGCCAACTTACAACAGTTGCCTGAGCACGCTCTTGATCCTGAAAACCACCGTAAACAAGATAGGCTTTAGGATATATATTGTCACTTATTTCTTTCCAATATTTTAGTCCTTCAAAAAGAGAACTTGAAATTGTCATTGAAAGCTTGATTTCAATAGGTATAAGCTGCATAGCCTTCTCGATAATACAATCTACTTCATGACCATGGTTATCACGCCAGAAATAGAGCTGAGGACGTCTATTTGCATTATAAAAATGTTTAATCAAATCTGAAGTTATTAAGCATTCAAATAGATTACCTTTAAGGTAGTGATTTTGTAATTGCTGCTCGGATTCTATACCAAGAAGTGAACATGCTATTGCTGTATCATAAAAATAGATTTTTGGTGATTTAATCAATCTTTTGCTAAAGTTTTTATAGTGTGGCTGTAAAAGAAAAATAATGTAACTTGCTTCTAAAAGAGAAAGCCACGATTTTGCTGTTCTTACATCAATACCACAATCGGTTGCCAAAGAAGATACATTAAGCAGTTGGCCAACACGGCCAGCACAGAGCTGTATAAAATAATGAAAGCGACTCAAATCGCTAATAGCAGCTAATTGTCGTACATCGCGCTCAAGATAGGTAGCTATATAATCACGATACCATGTCGCCGGATTAAGATTGCGAGCATACACACGTGGGTATTGTCCTTTAAATATAAGAGAGTCTACTTTCTCAGGCAATAACTCTTTTGCTTTGAGTTCACTAATAGATAAAGGTAATAGATAAAGTAATGCTATTCTGCCAGCTAATGTTTGACTAATTGCTTGATTTAAAAGAAAATTCTGAGAACCTGTAAGTATAAAATATCCTGGTATATCTTCCGTATCAACTTGAGTCTGGATATATGACAAGAGTTCTGGTACATGCTGAAATTCATCTAAAATAATACCATGCTCATTACGATTTTCAAAAAAAAACCTTCTAGGATCCTCTTGTGCAAATTTCCTTGTATCAAGATCTTCTAATGAAATATAGATATGATCTTTAAACGTAGCTCGAGCTAAGGTTGTTTTGCCAGATTGACGAGGCCCTAAAAGCGCGACAACAGGAAGTTGTTTTGCTGCTTCAATTAAATGTAAAGTTAAACTTCTTGATATCATCGCAATTTTTCTCTTTTTTACTACCAAATAAACCTTATTTGTACAATTATAGCATTGGACTGTCATAATTGTACAGAATTTAGTTAAGTAACTTTATTAAGATCTAAAACAGCGCGTTCTTTTAAGTATTACTCCACTTACTATTTATCTTTTAATTGATTACAAACAGCCTGTAGTGAAGATACAGTAGGACTAAAAGTAGTAACTATACTACTTGCATTAGGAAACAATGTAGCATCTAAAGGATTACACGTAACTATAAGAACTACTGGTTTTTCTAAGCTCAAAAGAGATTTAATCAATGCTTCTTGAAAAGGGTCCTTCCAAGCATTATAAGAACAAACTATGAGTATATCAGCTGCTTGCGCGTTTTGTTTTGCAATTTTTACTTCCTCATTAGAAGGGGCAATGCTCTCAAAAAAACAAAAACTGGTTGTTTTGCCAAGTTTGTGAAAAGTAGTTTTATGCAGAGCATCGCGTAGTGATATCTCCTCGACCTAAAGGAGGAGGCTTCTCGCTTCATAGGCCGTAGCTTCAGATGAAGTCTTACACAGGCCTCCACGGGCAGAGACGGTATATCCAGCCGCCTTTAATTTTTCTATGCCTTGCTTTTTTATATTTAATGCAGCATTAGTATCTCTTGATACTTTCCAACCACAACTGCAACTATAGACTCTTTGGCTTAATGGCATCTCTTGTAGAGTGCCACAAGCATTACACGTTTTAGTTGAAGCATAAAAGCGATCAACTTTTTTAAAGCATTTTCCTTGCCAAGAGAGCTTATATTCAAGCTTAGTTATCAGTGAATGCCATGAAGCATCACTAATAGCTTTAGAAAGCTTTCTATTTTTGAGCATACCTTTAACATGGAGATCTTCTACGATGATAGCTTGGTTTTCGTCTACCAATCGTTTTGTCCATGTATGTTGAAAATGGTTACGTGCAGCAGCTGCTCTTTCATGAGCTTTAGCTACTGACAGTCGTGCTTTGCTTTGGTTACTTGATCCTTTAGTCTTCCTTGAAAACTTTTGTTGTTTACGCTTTAGATTGATTTGGGCCTTTAACAGAAATTTAGGATTACCTGTAGCAAGTCCATGAGAAGTTACCATAAGATCATGAAGGCCTAAATCTATACCGATTACTTTATTTTCATCGAGCTCTTTTATAATCGTTGGTTCTGTAGACGTATAACACACTAGTGAAGCATAATACTTACCACTAGCTGCCTTAGATACATACACTGTTTTAATTGTGCCTTCATAAAGACGATGGAGCACTATACTTACCCAGCCCACTTTAGGCAAGTATATTTTATTATCTTTTACTTTAACACGTTGAGGATAGGCAATAGATTGTTGACTATGCTTGTTTTTAAATCGGGGAAAACCAGCTTTTTTATTAAAGAAGTTTTTAAACGCTGTATCAGACTGCATTACAGATTGCTGCAAGGCTTGACTATCAGCTTCTTTAATCCAAGGATACTCTGTTTTTAGAAGAACAAGACGTTTGATAAGGTCATATTTTGAGATATGCCTTTTGTCTGCAGCATAGAGCTCTTTTCTGTAAAATAAAGCGTTATTATAAACAAAACGAATACACCCAAATTGCTGAGCTAAGCACTGCTGCTGCTTTTTGTTTGGATATATTCTAAACTTATATGCTTTGTTCATAGTACTTTATTTTGATCTTTAATCTAATGAATTTATAGTATTTATTCTACCACATTTTGATGTTTTAGTACATCTTAAAAAAGAAAGTTTAATTTAATACTCGGGTTTATCACCCACCTAAAGGAAGGTGTCTTACCGAGCAAACCATTATAGTCACTTACTTATAAATTTTTTACAATTTTATTAAAAAAAATCTATAAATTTTAAAAAATTTAAATTTGACAATTTAAATTTAGTGTTTATTATTAATTACATAAAACAATATTTTAAAATAAGGATATGTGCATGTTTATAGCAGGCCAACGTAGGATTATATTTTTATTTAGTCTCTTAACCTCTTCTCTTTCATTTGCTTGCTTAAAAGATTTGGCCGTTGACAAGGTCCTTGAAACGCTTCTTTTACAGTCAACCCAGCAGCAAGCTACTACCTTAAGCACTATATCTAACGATATTATTAATATTCTTAAGAGTGCGTTAATTGATGCAAATAGGGCACTACTTACACAATTACTACCTTTGAAAGCTAAAAAGCTTAAAGGTCATACCGAGCCTGTAGCCTCAGTAGCATTTAGTCCTGATAGCAACTCTGCACTCACTGGATCCTGGGATGGCACTGCATGCGTATGGAACTTAAAAACGTTACAGTTAAAAAAACTTAATCGCCATACAGGCCTAGTAACATCAATAGCATGTAGCCCTGATGGTAACCACGTTCTTACTGCATCAGAAGACAATTTTGCACGCTTATGGAACTTAAAAACGTTAAAATTTAAAAAACTTAGCGGTCATACACGCAGAGTAACATCAGTAGCATTTAGTTTTGATGGTACCTATGCTCTTACTGGATCATATGATAAAACTGCACGCCTATGGAACTTAAAAACATTAGAATCTAAAGAACTCAAAGGCCATACTCGGGAGATAAGCTCAGTAGCATTTAGCCCTAATGGCAATTACGCTTTAACTGCATCAAAGGATACTAATGTACGCTTATGGAACTTAAAGACATTAGAATCTAAAGAACTTATAGGTCATCAACAACCAGCTGTAAGGTTAGTAACATTTAGACATGACGGCAACTACGCTCTTACTGCATCACATTATGATAATAACACTGTACGATTATGGAATTTAAAGACATTAGAATCTAAAAAACTTAATCACCCTACGGCCCGGCTAACATCAGTAGCATGCAGTCCTGATGGCAACTATGCTCTTATGGGATCAATTAACTGCTGTGCATATTTAGTGGATTTAAAGACATTAGAGTTTAAAGAACTTAATGGCCATACAGACCGAGTAACATCAGTAGCATTTAGTCTCAATGGCAACTACGCTCTTACTGGGTCAGATGATAATACCGCATGCTTATGGTATATACCTTGCTTAGAAAGTTTAACGGTAGAGCAACTACTTTTTGCTATAAAGCTTAGCCAATCACCTCTTAATTTAGACAACTTGCAAGAGCAACAGATACTTGAATCTTTTAAATCAGTTATAGGTACATTACCTAAAATCTCAAATAAAGATTACTCTACTAATCGTCTAGTTAAAGCATATATCGATCTCAAGCGTAGGCACTTACTGCAAGCAGTTGCCAATGACGATATTGTTACCGTAAAGTCTCTTCTTAAAAAAGGATTTTGCTTAAATACATGCGATAAAGCAGGTAATAACTTATGGCATTATGCTTTTAAAGGCTATGCGGGAAAAGCAAGTGAACAAGTACTTAAGCTTTTACTTAGCTTAGAAGGTACCAATAAGGGTTTTAAAAAAACAAATAAGTTTGGGTTAACTCCTTTTACTGAAGGCATTATTCGTACCACTGAGTTTACTCAAAATTTTATAGCCAAATATTGTAACTAGAAAATTACTATTTTACTCAAGGAATCTTATGATTAGCTCCTATTTACGATTACTCATTATTGTAATAAATTTTACTATTACCTCTCTTTCATTTGCTTGCTTAAAAGATTTGGCCGCTGACAAGGCCCTTGAAACGCTTCTCTTACAATCAACACAACAGCAAGCTGCTACTTTAAGCAATCTACCTAATGATATTATTGATATTCTTAAGAGTGCGTTAATTGCGAAAAACAAAGCACTACTCACACAATTACTCACTTTAGAAACTAGAAAACTTACTGACCATACAAGCTTTCTAAGCATGATTAATACAGCAACGCTTAGCCCTAATGGTAACTACGCTTTAACTGGTGGAAATAACGGAGCTCTACTCTTATGGAATTTAAGTACATTAGAATATAAGCAGCTTATAGGCCATACGAGCAGCATAACATCAATAGCTTTTAGTCCTAATGGTAGCGCCGCTCTGAGTGGATCAGAGAACGGAACGATACTCTTGTGGAATTTAAAAACACTAGAGCATAAAGAGCTTATTGGTCATACTGGCACAATAAACTCAGTAACATTTAGTTATGATGACACTTATGCTCTTACTAGATCATATAACGGGACTGCATGCTTATGGAATTTAAAGACCTTAAAGTCTAAAGAGCTTATTGGCCATACTCGCAAGATACTATCAGTAGCAATGAGCCCTACTAGTAATTATGCTCTTACTGGATCAGATGATACCACCGTACGCTTATGGAATTTAGAAACGTTAGAATCACGCGAGCTTAGAGGCCATACTGATCGGGTAGCCTTAGTAGTGTTTAGCGCTGATGGCAACTATGCTCTCACTGCAGCAGGTAGTACTATGCACCTATGGAATTTAAAGACATTCGAGTTTAAAAAACTTGAAGGCAATCCCGGGCTTATAATTTCAATAGCGCTTAGTCATGATGGCAACTCTGCTCTTAGTGGCTCATATACTAGTACTCGCTTATGGGATTTACACACATTAGAGTATAAAGAGCTTAAAGGTCATACAAACTGTGTAAACTCTGTAGCATTTAGCCCTGATAGCAACTTTGCTCTCACCGGATCAAATGATAAAACTGCACGCTTATGGAATTTACACACATTAGAATGTAGGGAGCTTAAGGGTCACAGAGCCAATGTAGAATCAGTAGTAGTTAGTCCCGAGGGTAATTATGCTCTTACTCAAGCAGCAAATAACACTGCACGACTATGGCATATACCTTGCTTAGAAAGATTTTCCTTAGAACAGTTGCTTTTTGTTATAAAGCTTAGCAGATTAGCTTCTAATTTAGACAACTTACAAGAGCAACAGGTGCTTGCATCTTTTGAATCAGTTATAGATATAGTGCCTAGACTCTCCAATGAAGATTACTCTACTAATATTCTAGTTAAAGCATATGTCGATCTTAAACGTAGACAATTACTGAAAGCAGCTGCTCATGACGATATTAACACAGTAACAGCTCTTCTTAAAAAAGGTTTTTGCTTAAACACGTGTGATAAAGCAGGTAATACCTTATGGCATTACGCTTTTAAAGGTTCTGCTGGTAAAGCAAGTGCACAAGTTCTTGAGCTTTTAATGACATTAGAAGGCACAGAAAAAGGCTTTAAGAAAGCAAATAAAGCAGGAATACCATCTTTTGTTGAAGGCCTTATCTCTAATAAAGACTTTACTCAAAAATTTATAGCTACTTATTGCAATAAACAACCTCAATGGAGTTATAAAGATATGTTATCTCATTGTTCAATTCAGTAACTACCTTAAAGATTTTTTTAGGGAAATTTGCTTATACCGAGTTTATGCCAATCTTCCTCAAATTTAGCCATACCTTTAATTGTTAGTGGATGCTCTGCTAACGACTCAAAGAGTGGAATGGGTAAAGTAGCTACATCAGCACCCGCAAGAGCTACTTGATGCACATGAGAAACACTGCGTAGTGACGCTGCTAGAATTTGAGTCTTAACGCCGTAGATGTTATAGATAGTGCGTAAATCTTTTATAAGCTGTAAGCCATCAGAGTCAATGTCCTCAAGACGCCCAACAAAAGGTGATACATATTTTACGCCAAGCTTACCCATTAAAAGCCCTTGAACAGCGGAAAACAACAAAGTAATATTGATACTTACTCCTTCAGCGACAAGCTTTTTAATAATAGGTAAATACTCTGTGTAGCAAGGAATCTTTACCACTACGTTAGGTGCTATTTGTGTTATAGCTTTAGCTTGAGTGTATATGGCTTGAGGGTCACTTTCAGTAACTTCTATGCTTACGTCACCAGGATAGACTATCTTGCAAATAGCGACAAGCACATCACGCAGGTTACCACTTTCTTTGCTTAAGAGAGTTGGATTGGTAGTTATACCATCAATAAGGCCCGTTTGCATACCTTTTTTTATACTATCAACATTAGCTGAATCTAGAAATAGTTTCATGAGCTTGTATCTTTCAGATTAAGCACTTCTACTTTGTTCGCACTAAAGCTAGTGTAAAATAAAAAGAGCGACTACCGCAATAGTCGCTCTTTTTATTAAAATGTTAGCAAGTAAGTTACGAAACTATAAAGTTAATAAGCTTATCTTGAAT
>JACDHA010000028.1 GCA_013821315.1 Candidatus Dependentiae bacterium
GAGATGTAAGGACAAATAATAATTGCTCAAGATTTAAAGTTTTTAGTTGAGGAAGAAGCCATAAACGAGCAGTATTATCAATTGACGCAGTTAAAACATACTTACCACAAGGGCTAAATGCTACTGAGGATCCAGGGTCTTTAAGCTCTTTTATAGCAGTGCCAGTAGCTAAATGCCATAAACGAACAGTATTATCATCAGACCCAGTTAAAGCATAGTTGCCACAAGGGCTAAATGCTACTGATGCTACTAGATTGGTATGACCTCTAAGTTCCTTTATAGTAGTACCAGTAGCTAAATTCCATAAACGAGCAGTTTCATCAATTGATCCAGTTAAAGCATACTTACCACAAGGGCTAAATGCTACTGATCTTACCTGATTAATATGACCTTTAAACTCCTTTATAGTAGTACCAGTAGCTAAATTCCATAAACGAGCAGTTTCATCAATTGATCCAGTTAAAGCATATTCGCCACAAGGGCTAAATGTTACTGAAGTTACCCAATAAGTATGGCCTTTAAGCTCTTTTATAGTAGTACCAGCAGTTAAATCCTGTAAATAAACAGTGTTAGCACCTGATGCAGTTAAAGCACATTTGCCACAAGGACTCAATGCTACTGAAGTTAGCCGATCAGTATGGCCTTTAAGCTCTTTTATAGTAGTACCAGTAGCTAAATTCCATAAGCGAGCAGTTCTATCATTTGATCCAGTTAATGCATACTTACCACAAGGACTAAAAGCTACTGAACCTACAGAATAAGTATGACCTTTAAGCTCTCTTATAGTAGCACCAGTAACCAAATTCCATAAGCGGGCAGTTTTATCATCTGATCCAGTTAACGCAAAGTTGCCACAAGGGCTGAATGCTACTGAATTTATAGCCTTAGTATGGCCTTTAAGCTCTTTAAATGAAGTAGGTAGAGCTTTATCTATAGCATCTTTATATTTCACTAATACTTTGCCTTTAAGTCTTTGTTGTACCTTTTCAGGCATGCTAGAGATAACACTAGAAAGCTCTTTTCGCGATGTTTGAGAGAGTAGTGCTTCTAGAGTTTTATCAGCTGCTCGATCTTGCAAAGAAGACAAAGAACTGTAACTGTTTGAAAGGTTTAAAAGAAAGGTAATGAAAACAATTGATTTAGGGAAATTAGTCATGAGTTGGCTCTCTTTATAATTTATTATTTAGACACGCATATAAATATAAGATTAAATATATAATGCAAAATGTCAAATAATAGATCATAATTAATAGGGTATATTCCTGATAAATAACCGTCTATTACACTACTCATTTCTTTTAAAGCTTTCTAATAGCCTATCTAACCATTTACTTATCTAAGGTTATTTTGTTATATATGCAGATACTATATATAAGCTGTAGAGGTTATATGCAATCTATAGTTACTATATATCTAGTGTATATGTGCTCTATATTAATTTTATTAGGGGAGAGGTAAAAATGATAGTAGCAATTGGTGGCATAAAAGGTGGTTCAGGTAAATCCATGACATGTGTCAATCTAACTGTTATACGAGCACTTATGGGTAAAAGAGTGCTTCTTGTTGACGCAGATGAACAAAGATCTGCAAGCAATTGGGTGAACTTACGTATGGCTAGTCAAATATCAACACCATGGACTACTATACGTTTAGAGGGAAACAATGTATGCACTGAAATACAAAAATTAGCATTAAATTATGATGATATTCTTATTGACTGCGGGGGGCGTGATACAACGTCATTACGAGCTGCTCTTATGGTTGCAGACAAGTTTATCGTCCCTTTTCAACCAAAAAGCTTTGACGTATGGACAGCCACTGATGTTAATTCTTTAATTTTAAATGCTAAAATGTTTAATCAAAGACTGATAGCACATTCATTTGTAAATTGTGCTAAACCTCGTGGATCAGATAACGAACAAGCACAAACTATTTTAGCTGAGCTGCAAGGCATGTCTTTATTGCCCGTTACTATAGGTCAACGTAATGCTTTTTCTAATGCTACAGCATGTGGCAAAGGTGTTGTAGAAGATAACACAGATTATAAAGCAGTTACTGAAATCAAAGCACTTCATGATGCTATATATACTATAGAGTAACTATATATTGTATATAGAGTATAGCTATAGCTTATATATATATTCTATAGCTTATAGAGGTTACTGTATAAAGAAAGTTGAAATAAGATAAAGGGGGAAAGATAATGGCTATAGCTAAATTACCTAAAGACGTTGAAAAGTTTATCGCTCAAGGTGGCAGTACTACACAGCTAGCAACAGTAGAAAGATCCCCCGAATTGCCTAAAGAGTCTGTTCAGGATTCTGATGCTGAAAGCTGCCGTATTATTCTAAGACTGCCAAAAGGGCTACTAAAGCTACTTGACAAAGAACGCAATAAAAAAACAAGTAAGCCTTACAGAAATCAGTTTATCTTAGAATTACTTGACTGTGCTTTGAAAGAACTAAAACAAAACATCTAGTATATATAGCTTACATATAAAGAGTATATATACCATCTACACTCTTTATATGTAAGCTATGTTTTATCTAAGAAGTAATACTGTCCTCTACCTGTGATATCTCGTCCACCTAAAGTAATATGTTCAGATACCATACAATTTACAAATTAAGTAGTCTGAATTAAAAGCAGCAATTTCACTCTAACAAAACAAATAGCAGTCAAGACATTTACGTGGCTATACGTCTAGATATCTAGACAGCTAAACGTATAGATGGCTCATTACCTAGAAGTCTAAAAACGAAATGATTAATTACCCGCTAACGCACTTATTACTCTTGAATATTGCTAATTTTTACTTAACCTAGAAGTTATGTGTTATCAAAAACTTCTAGGTTTTTTCTAGGTTCATAAGAGAAAGGTTGCCTATGCTTAAAATATCACTGTATTAACTTTTTTTGCCACTCAAGGGTTAATTTCTTTTTTTTATAATTGAAAGCAAGACCAATAAGTACAATATGTTGTTTACTAATCAAATACCGCTCATAATATCTTCTATCTTCTATTTGCTGTAATGCGACATCTGGGCTTGTATTAAACTTAAGCTCAAAGATATAAATATATTGGTTTGTAGTGATAACTAGATCAATACGCCCTTTATCAGTTACTATTTCTGACTGTATTTCTAGGCCAAGTAAATTACCTAGAAACTGAAAAAGTGAGTGAAAATAGCGCTCTTGTTCAATATATAAATTAGAAGGTATATGAGCAAAAAGACTTTGAAGTACCATGCAAAAAGCATCAACATCATTGGAATTAAGAGCTTTGACCATACGAGAAACAGAACGCTCTACTGTTGTAGCATTATGCTCTGTTAGTGCTGTAATAATAAATGTTTGAAATGATTCACTTACCTCAGCATTAGGGTAATTAAGCTTATACTTTTTAGTTTCTCTATTGTAATCAGTAATAGTAAGATAACCTGTTTGAAAAAGCAGAGGTATAAGGGGGATATGAGTTATATCAAATGTTCCAAGACTTTGAACGCTAAGCTCTATATCTTTGATATCTTCAAGAGCATCATACTGATTTTGTATTAATTTAATAAGAAAAGATGGAGTCCCAGATTCAAACCAGTAGTTAGCCTGTTCTTTATCTTTAAGATAGTAAAGCACTGAATAAGGATTATAAACACGGGTAGGTTCTTGAGAAAAGCGGTAACCATTATACCAGACTTCCATCTCATTCATGATAGTTGTAACAGTACGTTTTTTTGCATGAGCAAAATCATCAATGTAATCTTTGAAATAGTATTCTATTTCACTTTTGGTATAACCAAGTAAAGCTACACCTGGAGAAGCCATAGTAATATCTATAAGATTATTTAGTCCAGAAAAGATAGAGGTTTTAGAAAATTTGCTTACTCCCGTTATAAAGACAGCATGTAAATAGCTATTAAGACCTTTAATAGTATCGTAAAAGCTTTTAAGTACAGCTTGTTGTGCTTTTGCTCTCTCTTTATTTTCAATATGATCAAGTACCGGTTTATCATACTCATCAATTAAGAGAACAACTTTATTTTTTTGAGCTAATTGTTTAACTAAAAAACTAAACTTAGCATTAAGCGTTGGAGCTTGAGATATATCTACAGCGTATTGCTGAGCTATAGAATTTAAAGCCCAACCTAAGCTTAACTTTAATTCGGTAGCAGTCTCATGACTTATATCAGCAAAATCCAAATGAATAACAGAATACTCTTGCCATTTATAGTCACTACTGCCTATCCACAAGTCTTTAAAAAGTTCTTTATTTCCAGAAAATAATTCTTTTAATGTAGAGACAAGAAGAGACTTACCAAAACGACGAGGACGTGAAAGAAAATGATGTGTGTCACCTGTAGCATATAAGTTATAAATATACTGAGTTTTATCAACATACACGTAATTTTGAGTGATCATCTTTTCAAAATCGCTTACATCTCTTGGTAAATTTTTCATGAACTATCTCAGACGGTAAAAGTTAACTATGTCTTTTGCTTCTTTTAGCTTAGCCAAGCACCCCTCTTTAAGCAACTTCAAATTCTAAAAATTAAAAGTTGGGTTGTTTAAACAATTACTCCTTAACTTATTTAAAACTAATTTTAAACACCAAATTTCTCTTTAATCTTAATCGCCTAAAGGCTAGGCCACATGGCTTGATGCTGTGGCTAGCCAAGGCTTGTTAATTAAAGCAGGGAACGCCTGCTTAATTAATAGTTATAAAAAGGGGTGGTGTACACTAACCGTTCTAATAAGCCTTATCTAAATATCATCAGTAAAAGATATACTTTAAAAGCACTTAGAGCGCTTATTCAAGAGATAAAAAGAATTTAGGATAAAGGGGAGTAACAAGGGGTAACGACAACACAGTGTACACTAATCCTATATTTATACTCTAATACCTGATTAGATCAAGCTATTAAGAGCACTAATACTCAGTGCTGTGCAACCCCCCCGTGTAACAAGGGGTAACGCATGGTGTCTAATGACTTTCTTTTCTGTTTTTGCTAGTCTCGATTGGTAGTAGTTTTAAAGCAAAAGAAAGTTTTACATGAAAGCAGTTTTATACATCCGCGTTTCAACTAAAAGTCAACATGCTGGAGTGTCTATTCAAATAAGCGTATGCAAGGAAAAAGCATCGAGTCTAGGCCTACAAGATACGCATGTTTTTATTGATAGTGATGTAGCACATGATGTACCTTTAGAGCAACGTCCTGGCCTTTCAAAATCCTTAAATTCACTCCAGTATGGTGATGTATTTATCTGCACCAATCAAGACCGTATATCACGTAGCACTATCTTAAAAGTACGCTTTTTTCATATACTTAGAAAGTTAGGCGTTCAGTTTGTTTCAACACTTGAAGATACGGATATGACGTTAGCTCAAGGTTATAAAATAACACGACTCTACACTGAAAATAGTATCGAGTACCCTATTTCAAGAACTCAAGAGGTAGCAGCTTATAAAAAAGCAAAAGAAGAAGTTACAGGAACAGTGCCTTATGGCTTTAAAAAAAAAGAGTCAGGCAATCATCTTGTAAGTTGCCCAGAAGAACAGAAAGTAATTGCTACAGCACGTAAACTCCACGCTTCAGGATATTCATTAAGGGCTATACAACAACAGCTTAGTCTTCAAGGAGCTCGTACACGAAAAGGCACTGAACACCAGTTAACACAAATTGCTCGCATACTTAAAAGCTACGCTAAAGAACAAGAAAATAAGCCTCGTGGTAAACGCACATTGCCTTATGGCTTTAAATATAATGGTACTAAAGTAGAACACTGCCCAGATGAACAACAGATAGTAAATCTTGCTAAACACTTGCGCTGCCAAAAACTTACCCTAAGCAAAATAACAGATATGCTCAATAGACTTGGCTATCGTGGTAGAACAGGAAACCACTTTTGCATAAGCCAGATCAGCAGAATGCTCAAAAGAACAAGTTCATTACCCCAAAAAGGACCGGGCACCGTACCCTACGGTTTTATGTTTTGTCCTGCTAAAAAGAGCATAGAGCCCTGTCATAGAGAACAAGAAGTTATAACCAAAGCACAAGCATTACGCGCTCAAGGGTATTCACTTAAAGCTATAGCACATGAGCTTAATCAGTTAGGCTATAAAAGCAGAAATAACACTCTTTTTATGCCTGCTCAAGCAGCTAAAATGGTTTCTTCAATAAAATCAGCACCAGCAACTAAACTTGCTGGACGGAGTAATTTGCCTTATGGATATAGATATGTTGACCAGACATCCAAGACAGAATCTTGCCCTCAAGAACAGAAAGTTATTACAGTAGCTATTGAATTACGAGCTCAAGGATTATCACTTAGGCAAATAACACGTGAAGTTAACCTACGTGGCTACCGTACACGGGCAGGAACGCTCTTTTATATATCTCAAATTGCACGTATGCTTAAAAGACACATACCTCAAACTACAAGGAGTTTCCATGAAAACCCTCAATCAACATTATGACATTTGGCTTAAAACCTATAGCCGCCTAGAAGATCTTATTTCTACTATTCTTGTTAAAACATTTAGATCAGCCGATAAATGGCTTGATGAAAAAAAAGAAAATACAGATCACCTAGCAAATCAAGAAACAGTAGATGCTCAAGTATTTGAAGATGCTATTGATAGGCTAGCGTATAACACTGCTATCAATAGGCGCTTTGAACATTACTATGACCTTACAATAACCTATTTAAAATCATACTTAAAAGAAAAGTATGCTGTACGCTCATTGGCACCCAATAAAGTGTTTCAAGTATGTTGTGACCAACAGCTTATCTCTCAAGCTGAAAGGGGAGAGCTAACCAAAATAGCTCAGTATGCTAAATCTATACGTAAGCCTTATAATAGCGAAGGTGATTACGCTTTCTCTGATGAAATTCTTATTTACACTGTTACACTTAAAGATATTGTTGAAAAGCTTAAGCCAAACACCACCTGCTCATTAAAGTCTTTAGTACATCCATTAGAGCAACATAAACTATCTAACTAGCAAGGGGCAGCCACTGTACTTTGTCTTGATAACTATGGGCATTCTTTAAATCTTGGAGGTAAATCACCATCTGCCATAAGCCTTTATAAATATATGTTTATATGTTAATATATTTATATAAATTGAAAGGATTACTATGAATACAAGAAATGACTTAGCACATATACTTATTGCATTACCAAAAGAGCAACATCGTAGACTTAAAACCCGAGCTGCTACACTAGGTACAACTATGCGAGAGCTTATTTTAGAAGCCTTGGATGCGTTAGACGTATGTTCCCTTAGCACTCATATGCCAAATGAAGAAACACGCCACATCCTTGATGAAATTAAAGAGAAAAAAGGCCTAAAAAAAGCTAAAAATAAAGAAGAATTTATTAAAAAAATTCGGTCGATTTAAATGTTAGAAGCTATTTACAAACAAGACTTTCTAAAAGGTGTAAAAAAAACTAAAAAGCGGGGGAAAGATATAGAAAAACTTATAACTATTATTGAGCTTTTACTTGAGAATAAACCCTTACCTGCTAAGAATCGAAATCATAAGCTTCAAGGTAATTATAAAGGCTTTTGGGAATGTCATATAGAGCCTGATTGGTTGCTGATATATGAAAAAACAGAAACATATATAACTTTTGCGCATACAGGTACTCATGCAGATCTATTTTAAACACTAATCTTACTATCGAAACTGAGAGTGTGATATTATTTTTATTACAGTGAAAGTACTAACCTGTAGCCCTTTTAGAAGTAGAGCATGAAAACCAAATTAACACCTGCTTTAAGAGCCTTTTATGAAGGCCACAAAAACTCACGTTCTGAATCTGCTGATTTAAAAAAATACACGTCAACAAATTCAGTTATTAACCTTGATGAAGTGCACAAATTTAAAATTAAAACTCCTGAAGAATACGTTAAAATTATATCTATCGATGAGGATATTGCCCTAGGGAAATTTTTTGAAAAAATTATCACCCTAGGAAGCACTCAAGGCTTTGTTGCCTTTATGATGTTGTATCAATATATGTACGATAAAAATCTACTTGGCCAAGAAATAGAACGTATCACCGGTCAAGAAGTTATGGATCATATTTTTGGCACAAGAAAATATAAGCTTATGCCAAAAAATAAACAAAAATTTTTGTGCTCTATACTTCAATTATCTGGCTTACAATTTTTCCTGAAAGACTCTAAAGAAACTGCTAAAACACAGCAACAGCTAGGACATGAGACGAATGTTGTCTTTACCAGTTTTACACTGCTTAAAGTAAAATCATTTGAGACACTTGCAGATGAGACAACAATTGCCAATATTCGCCAGGTAAGTATTATGAAAGATTTTATTGATCTCTGGTTTAAAAAGATGAGCCGTCTTTACATACCGCTTGAGAGCATCTTAAAAATTAACCATGATTTTAATAATGACCACCGCCGCGGCTTTAACTTATCACTTGCATTACGTCATGCAGAATTAGGATCACAAAAAGAGTACGTCGAATGGGATCTGCAACAGTGTCTTAATGTGGGCCAATGGTCTATACCTCTACGTCGTAAAACACAAGCATGGGAAAAAGTAATTGAAAGTTTAGAGTCAGGTAAAAAGCAAAAGCTTATAGACTATATATTTGTCTATAAGCCCGGTAAACCTGAAGAACTTCGTTACATAGAAAAAGTTATTATTAAAAGATTATGGAAAACTCAAGCAGAAGCTATAGGACTAGGTTTTAACCCAGAAGATATTAAGGCTCATACTAAAAAAAGAACAAAGCCTATAACTCATAAGTATCAATAACTAGAGTAATTTTATCTTAACAAAACATTGTATTCTTAACATAATTTTGGCCCATTTTTTAATATAATTTTGATACTTTTAGTAGGTAGCGCGTGTACTTTTAGTAGGTAGCGCGTGTACTTTTAGTAGGTAGCGCGTGTACTTTTAGTAGGTAGCGCGTGTACTCTTGAAAATGAGAAGCACTATTCAATCGTTATTTTCGAACGACAAATTTTGATATTAATAATATTAAAGATATTAGTAATATTAGAGAATAAGGAATATCATTTATTAAATTTCTCTTTTAGCCCCGCAATTTAAATCTTAACTTTGGGCCCATACCGGCCCTAGCAGTTGGATATCTTGACGGAACTCACTTCGTTCGTATTTCCTCGGTGCTCGCCCAAGGCTCCGCTCGAGGCTTTAGACTTGAGCAGCGTTAACTAATTTTATTTTGTAGAGCAAAGGGTAAACCACCAACTCTTATCGTTTAAGGATATTTCAGTTTTATTCATTAGGAATAAGCATGTAAGAACTTGAGTAAGTTCAGCATATAATTGATTAAACAAAACACCCCTTAAAAATGAGCCAAGAAGAGATATTTAAACTTAAGTGCAGTAACTATATTGTTTTGGGTATAAAAATTTAATAGACAAAGAGATAGAGGGTAAATTTAAGATATGCCTGCATTAATTTAGACCCATTTTGAATGAATATATGAAATTGTATAGTATTAATACAATTATACGCTATAAATATAAAGGCTAAAAGTAGTTGCTGTTTGCTCGCTCACGATAGATAAAAAAGTAAAGTGTTTAACTTGGCGTAAACCAATTAATACTTAGATAAAGGGAAAGAATTAAAAGACCACTGAATTTTTACATATATTAAACTAGGTTGCTTGATAATAAAAATTAACAGATTGACATAGTTTTAAAGTAAGATATAATAAATATTAACTTTAATGATATTTCTTTTGCATCCTGAACATGTATTAATTTATTTGAACATACTTTAAAATAGGCTATTTTATGATTAATTTGTACAAACAAATAACTTTTTCATTAACTATTTTGATAGCATCTTATAGCTCTAACTCTTTAGCTTCACTACTAGACTTAGCAGCTGATAAGACTATAGAAACATTACTTTCTCAAACACCTGCAGATGTCTTTTCTTGTGTTAAAACCATACCTAACAAAATACAAGAAAAACTTAAAAGACTACTTTTTGACAAGTACCAAAGCTCTATTCTAGAAACAACAAATCTATCTCCTAAGGAATACAAATACCTAGCCTCTAGGGATGAGTCTAATAAAAAAATCTTTTTAAACGTTGACAATAGAGTATTTAGCTCTGATAATAAATTTGTATTAGTGGCAGGAAAAAATGGCGCCGGTTATTGGGACTTGAATGCTGGTATTATGAGAACTATATTAAAAGGTCACACGAAAGAAGTAACTACAGTAGCTTTGAGTAGCTGCAATAAGTATGCTTTAACTGGCTCAGCTGATGAAAGTGTCCGTTTATGGGATATAATCAATGAAAAGTTGTTACAAGAGGTAAAACTCAATACTGGTAAGATAATGGTAGCCGCTTTTGCTACTAGTGGCGATAGAGCTTTAATTGGTACCGAAGATGGGACTCTTTATGTATGGGATTTAATAACGGACAATAAAATCATAAAAACTCTACCCAACTCAATTAAAGACTTAAAAGCAATAGCTTTTAGCTCCTGTTGTAATTACGCTCTTATAAGTTGCAAAAATGCAGTTGCTTGTTTGTTAGATACAAACACTGGTGTTATAGTTCAAGAATTTAAAGGTCATGCTAATGATACTGAGATAACTGCCGTAGCTTTAAGTTCTGATAGTCGTTTTGTTTTAACTGCATCTCGTAATTTAAATGGAACGAGAGATTATATTATACGCTTATGGGATGTAGCTACTGGTATTATTTTAAAAGAGCTGAAGGATACATGGGCTATACATTCTTTAGCATTAAGCCCAGATAATAAATATGCATTAACTGCTCGTTATGATAGCGTTGCTCGTGTGTGGGATTTAAGCACAGGTAAACAAATAAAGGGGTTTGAAGCTAGTAGAATGGAATTTAGCTGCTGTGGCAACTATGCTTTAACAAACATAGGACGAGATACTATTGGTTTATGGACATTACCTTTTAATAAATTAGAAGCGCTTTCTTTAGAACAGTTATTATTTATAAGTAATTGTGCTACTAAGAATATAGACTTAGAAGACATTCCTACACAAAAACTTTTACTTTCTCTTTCATCTCTTATAGATCCATTTTATACATTGCCAGGTAAAGATTATACAAAAATTCCCTTAATTAAAGCATATATAGATCTTAGACGTAGACAGCTCTTTTTTGCAGCGGCTAATGATGATATTGATACTGTTAAAACTTTAGTAGAAAAAGGGTTTAAGACTGAATATACTTTTGATAAAAATGGTAATAGCCTATGGCATTATGCCTTTAAGGGATATGTAAAAGATAGCATTTTTTGTCCTAGTCAAAACGTATTAGCATATTTACTCGAGCTTGAAGGCAAAAGAGAAGGGCTTATCAAACCGAATAAACAAGGATTATATCCATTTACTATTGGTCTTATGTACCATGCAGAATTTACAATGAAATTTATTAGTAACTGCTGCAGAGTTAAGAATGTTAATTTATCTGCTGTATATGACAAAATAACAGGAATATGTACTATTCAATAAACTTTAAGGTTTTAGGATAAACTATTATCTAAGATAAAGGGAAAGATAAAAATTAACTCAGATGTATTGAATATGGTTACACAAAGCTTGTAACTCTTATGTTGCTCAAATTCTATTTATCATTGGACAAAATAAAACAATATGGTGCATTAGCCCAGAGTTGTTATAACAAGACAAACGAAAATCAATATAAAGCTATAGGCTATAAGTACTGATGAAGATATTAAAAATAAATATAGCGCTTTAGAAATAGAAACCATAACTTCTTCTCTCCAGCTTCCTGAAGATATTGCTCATCTTATTGCTCAGTATGTGTAAAACAAATCACCTAAGTGAACGCGCGCCACAGCTTTTAAGCTGTGGCTTCTGCTAAATAAAACTATTAGGACTATATATTTACGACAAGTTTCAGCAAAATATTCATTTGCCCAAAAGCCATCTCCCACAAAGATTCATCTAGCTCTGGAAATTCTTTTCTTATTATTTTACTGCTACTACCTTTTAGGTATTGCACAGCTGTGCTTGCGCTTACATTCGGCTTTAATTTTATCATCATATGGACATGAGAACTAACTGCAAATTTAACTCTTCTATAAACCAGCCATTTATCTCTGTACATTGATAAAATAATTGTTTTAACCGTTCTGCAATAGCATCTTTTAGCAGTTTTTTTCTATTTTGGTATACAAACTAAATAATACATTATTCTGTGCTTTGTATGACCATCTACCCAATATTTACTCATCTAATTATGCCAAATATATTGGCCTTCCAAAAAAAGCTTTGCACTTGAGACCAAATTAGGATAACCATTCACCCGCAGGCTTAAACAGACATGTGGTTTTCTGGTTATTTTTAGTAAAGACAATATATATCTTAAAGTTTTTTACAAAGCGTAAGCAGTAATAACGTTAACAAGATCTTGAGGAAGATTACCAGCAGTTAACGCACCAACAACCGTTTTATAATGTAATAGGTAATCTCGTAGTATTTGCCCTATTTGACTGTATTGTCTATGCATTTCCTTGGCTTGTTCATAATTAGTTATTTCATAATACTCAAGTCTCCGCTTACGATTACGAATAATTCTACCGTACTTAACTACTATCTCTTGCAATGGTTTGAGCTTACAAACAACAATTTTACCATATTCAGCTATCTGCTCTTCTGTTGGTTTGAGCTTTTGTAGTAATGGTTTTATTGGGGCTAGGCGCCCCCATTTAATTACCTTTCGCAATGTTTTTTCCACCTGCTCTTGTGTTATTTTGAGCTTTTGTAGTAGTTGTTTTATTAAGGCTGTGTAACCACCTTCAATTGCTTTTTCCAGCGTGTTTTGCGTAGGATTCGTTTTAGCCTCTTGTACAAGGTAGAAATACCGCGCTAGTATTGCTCCAGTTGTTTCTTTGTCTTCAGAACTCCCTCCCAAATAACACTCTTCATAGGCAATGTTCATAGCTTTGTGACCAGCACCATTTTCAATAAAAGGATCTGCACCAGCTTCCATAAGAATTTGTGCGACATCGACATCGCCTAAGTAAGCAGCCATATGAAGTGGTGTAAAGTCCATACCGCTACTGACGTCAACAGCATTAATATTAGCACCTTTTTCAAGTAGTATTCGTACCATCTGAATGTTACGGCCACTGCTGATAGCAGCGTGAAGTAGTGTATCCCCACATTCATTAGTTACATTGGGATTGGCTCCTTGTTCCAATAGTTTAGCAACTTGCTGCACATTGCCTCTTTCAGCTGCTTTGATCAACTGTTGGTCGATATTCTGTTTATCATTCATGGCCCTAATGCAGGGCAATAGGAGTACCAGAGCAAAAAGTAATTTTTTCATTTATATCCTTTGTCATTTTATATAGTTATTTGTTTCAGGGTATCAGACTTATTTTCTAATTAAAAACAACATAATATAAAGATATCCTATATTTTTCTAATAAGTCGCCTTGCCTGTCGTGATTTGTGTGAGTGGTTATTAGGAACGCATGTCTGTAATGGAGCATTACAACACATGCAACTACCTTAATCAAATAACTACCAAAATAACTTGCAGATCAGCGATATCGAACTATAAGGCAAAAGGAGAAATTAATGAATTATTCAAACATAAAACATAGTTAATTTAAATCAACTAAACCATGCTATACAGATATCAACAAGTCCCTTTTTAGGCCCAAATAGACGAACTTGAATATTTCAAGCACTCACAGGTCACTGAACCGTACAGTAACTTTTTTTAGCTACAGGCTCAGCTACCTCTTCTCTAACTACAGGTTCTGCTAAAACTTTTATTGCTTCAGGTCCTGGCAAATCTTTATAATTGCAGTATTAAATAAATCTTCTATAGACTCAGGCTTAAGTAACCCTTTTATAAACTTAGCAGTAAACTCTTTGTTGTTAATAAGACCTTCAGCAAATGGATAAAGACCAGCCTTATTAGGTGTTATCAATCCTTTATCTTTACCTTCAACGTCTAGTAAATAGGCTAATACTTTCTCATTTGCACACACACTACCATTTTTCTTATGGCCTCTAAATGCATAATGCCACAGATTATTACCAGCTTTATCAACAGTATATACTGTGCTAAAACTTTTTTTTATTAGAGCTTTAACGGTATCGACATCATCATTAGCAGCTGCATGAAAGAGTTGTTTACGTCTAAGATCGATGTAAGCTTTAACTAAGGGGTTAGTAACGTAATCTCTGCTAGACAAGGTAGGATAAGGATCTACTGTTGATGATAAAGAGTTTAGTAAGTTTTGTGTGCATACATCATCTATATTAATGTTCTGCTCTTGAAATGTAAGGGCAAACAAAAGCTGCTCAACGCTTAGAATGTTTAGTTGAGGAAGAAACCATAAACAAGCAGTTGTATCACTTGCCCCAGTTAGAGCATAGTTGCCACAAGGACTAAATGTTACTGAGGATACCCAATTAGTATGGCCTTTAAGTTCTTTTATAGTACTACCAGTAGCTAAATCCCATAAGTGAACAGTTGTATCACGTGACCCAGTTAAAGCATACTTGCCACAAGGACTTAATGCTACTGACATTATATGGTTAGTATGACCTTTGAGCTCTTGTATAGTAGTACCAGTAGCTAAATCCCATAAGCGAGCAATCTCATCTAAAGACCCAGTTAAAGCATACTTGCCACAAGAGCTCAATGCTACGCAAATTATACAATTAGTATGGCCTTTAAGCTCTTGTATAGTAGTACCAGTAGATAAATCCCATAAGCGAGCAGTATAGTCATAAGACCCTGTTAAAGCATATTTACCACAAGGGCTATATGCTACTGAGCTTACATTACTAGTATGACCTTTAAGTTCTTGTATAATGGCACCAGTAGCTAAATCCCATAAACGAGCAGTTTTGTCCCATGATCCAGTTAAGGCATACTTGCCACAAGGACTAAATGCTACTGAAGATACAGAGCCAGTGTGACCTTCAAGCTCTAGCAGAGTAACACCGGCAGCTAAATCCCATAAGCGAGCAGTTCTATCAGCTGACCCAGTTAAAGCAAATTTACCACAAGGACTAAATGCTACTGAAGTTACCCCATCAATGTGGCCTTTAAACGTTTGCAGAATAGTCTCACTGGTTAAATCCCATAAACGGGCAGTTGCATCTCTTGATCCAGTTAAAGCAAATTTACCACAAGGGCTAAATGCTACTGACCTTACCCAATGGGTATGTCCTTTAAGCTTTTTAAATGAAGTAGCTAGGGCTTTATTTAAAGCATCTTTGTATTTTTCTAGCACTTTATTCTTAAGTCTTTGCTGTATTTCTCCAGGTATGCTAGAGATAACAGCAGAAAGCTCTTCTTGAGATGTTTGAGAAAGTAATGCTTCTATAGTTTTATCAGCTGCTCGATCTTGTAAAGAAGACAAAGAGCTGTAACTGTTTGAAAGGGTTAAAAGAAGGGGGATAAAAATAATTGATTTATAAAAGTTAGTCATGAGAAATGTCCCTAATAAAGTTAAGATTTAGTAATGCTTTTTATAAAAGGTTACTGAATAGTACAATAACTTTTTTTAGTTTCCGGCTCCGATAAACCTTTTATAAACTTAGCTGTAAAATCTTTGTTGTTGAAAAGACCTTCAGTAAAGGGATACAGACCTGCCTTATTAGTTTTTATCAACCCCTTATCTTTACCTTCAATTTCTAGTAAGTACGCTAATACTTTCTCATTTGGACACAGAATATCATTTTCCTTATGGCCTCTAAATGCATAATGCCACAGATTATTACCTGCTTTATCAACCGTATAAACTGTGTTAAAACCTTTCTTTATCAAAGCTTTAACAGTATCAATGTCGTCAGTAGCAGCTGCATCAAAGAGTTGTCGGCGTCTAAGATCTACATAAGCTTTAACTAAGGGATTAGTAGCATAGTTTTTGCTTGGTAATGTACCATAAGGCTCTACTGTTGATGAAAGAGAGCTTAATAAGTTTTTTGCGCGTATATCATCTATATTAATACTCTGCTCTTGAGATGTAAGGACAAATAATAATTGCTCAAGATTTAAAGTTTTTAGTTGAGGAAGAAGCCATAAACGAGCAGTATTATCAATTGACGCAGTTAAAACATACTTACCACAAGGGCTAAATGCTACTGA
>JACDHA010000029.1 GCA_013821315.1 Candidatus Dependentiae bacterium
GTGTTCCCTTTAAAAGAGACGGTCGTCTTGATGCTGAAGGAGTAGCTTTTTATTATGAGCACTATTTTAATGATTGTTGGTCTTTAGGTACCTCTTTTTTCTTTATGCATGTCAATGCACGCCAAGAGTTTTGTCTAGATGCAAGCTGCTCATTTCCCTCTATAGGTACAAGACAAGACTTTTTTAAACTTAAAGAAGAGCTCCATGATGTTCTTGGAGTAACGCCACCTCTTTTTAGCCGTACAGCTTTTAGTGACATTGATTTGTTTGCTTGTTATACAAAGCGTTGGGACTATTTATGTAAATTCAGAAGCATAACAGCGCGTACTAAATGTGGTATAATCATACCAACAGCTCCTGCCTTTTGCATTGACAACCCAGCATCTGTAGCTATTGGTGGCAATAAGCATTTTGGTGTTTACTTTGATCTAATGGGTGACTTTGAAGTTAAAGAAGACTGGTATTTTAGTCTTTGGGGCCGTGCTATTAAGCGCTTACCACACGACGAGTATCGTCGTATTCCTGCCAAGTTAGAGCCATCACGTTATGGTGCAGTGCAAGGTCTTATTTCTATTAATCCAGGGTGGACTTTTATGGTTAGCCCATCTGTAACGTTTGAAGGGTTACGTGAAGGTTTAGGAGCACGTGCAGCCTTTACTTTTGTTAAGCACAGAGCTGATGAAGCATGTGATAGAAGAAAAGATAAAACCGCTGCTATCAATCTTGATCAACTTAGAGGAAATCGAAGCTCATGGGGACAAGAGTATGTTTCCCTGACAGCATTTTATGATTTTGCTAAATTTCAAGAATGTAGAAGCTATTTGCCTACGCTCTCACTGTCATGGGATATACCTGTGCAGTGGAAAGTAAGTGAACGATCAAGTAAAACAAACAGTGTATCTCTTATGGTTGAAGTCGATTTTTAACCAGATAACTATTAAAGGTTTTTAAAAAATACATATGAGCAACATATTTTCCCGATTTTTACCCGCACGACGACTTTTTAGCTTTTTTTCCAACGATCTGGCAATAGATTTAGGAACAGCTAATACTGTTGTCTATGTACCTAATAAAGGCATTGTACTTAACGAGCCTTCGGTGGTTGCTGTTAATGCTAAAACAAATCAAGTCCTTGCAGCAGGCAAACGTGCCAAAGAAATGTTAGGAAAAACACCTGAAAGTATTGTTGCCTGTAGGCCAATGCGTGAAGGCGTAATAGCTAACTTTGAGCTTACCGAAGCTATGCTCCGCTATTTTATTCGTGCAGTGCATGACAATAGACGCACCCTTGTACGCCCTCGTATGATCATTGGTGTGCCTTCAGGTATTACCCAAGTTGAACGTCGTGCTGTAGAAGATTCAGCTAAACAAGCTGGCGCGCGTGAAGTCTATACTATTATGGAACCTATGGCGGCAGCTATTGGTGCCGGTCTTCCAGTACATGATCCGTCAGGCAGCATGATCGTTGACATTGGTGGTGGTACTACAGAAGTTGCAGTAATAAGCTTAAAAGATGTGGTGTTCTGCCGTTCAGTACGTGTAGGCGGTGACGAAATGGATCGTGCTATTGTACAATATGTAAAACGTAAATACAATTTATTAATTGGTGAACGTACTGCTGAAATGATCAAAATAGAAATAGGTACCGTACTCCTTGATGGTCAACTAGAAAGTGTAGAAGTTAAAGGACGTGATTTGCTTACTGGTGTACCTAAGACTATTACCTTAACTAATACCGAAGTGCATGAATCGTTGCTAGAAACTATAGCAAGTATAATTGATGTTGTACGTGTTGCTTTAGAAAATACGCCACCAGAGTTATCATCAGATTTAGTTGATAAAGGTATAGTAATGGCAGGCGGTGGCTCACTGCTTCGTGGTCTTGATAAATTGATATCACGTGAGACAGGTCTTCCTGTACGTATTGCTGATGACCCGTTGTTTTGTGTGGTAAATGGTGCAGGTAAAGTTCTTGAAGAATTAGATTTCTTTAAAGAAACACTTATGCGATAACGCAATTTTAGTTTTAATTTTAGAAAGGCATTAAGCACTACCGGTTGCTTAGTGCCTTTTTGCTGGTAAGCTCAATGCTACTAATAACATTATAAACCACATAAACAATCAAGGTTACACTATGAAACAGTTATTAAGCTTATTTTCTTTGGCAACGTTGTTTGCCACCACTATTCAAACTATTCAATACGATTCTATTTTAAGCAAAAGCGAAGACGGTAAAGGTCAAGGCTTGATTGCTACTAAAGATCTTAAAGCTGGTACACTTGTTCAGAAATTCGAAGGCGAAGAAACTGAACGTGAGTATAAATGCTGTCTTGAGCGTGCTGTTGTAGTGCGACATGTAAAGTGGATAGATCGTGACGAAAATGGTAAAGATAAGTGGATACTAGTAACAAGTGATGCTGCGTACCTTAATCACTCATGCGATGCTAATTGCAAAGTAGTTAAAGGTGATGTTATAACTATTAAGGATATTAAAGCTGGTGACGAGCTAACAATATCATATAATAGTCGTAGCTTAAATAATTTTCCTGCTGATATGGTATGGAAAAAGAAATGGGATTTACCGTGCAAATGTAATGCACATAATTGCCAAAAGTTGATCAATAAATTTGTTGATTAATTAGAGAAATTAGTCTAAGGCCTTGGAATTACCAGGGCCTTATTTTTTTAGCTATCTAATGAGCATCTTTTGTAGATAAGCTAATTTGGAGTTTTTTATCCAGAACTTGAGCTAAGCGGCTTAATGTAAGAAGAGTGATAGAGTAATTGTGGGGGTCAAGTAAGCGCTTTAAAGCTGTTCTGCTTGTCTTTAATCGAAGTGCCATTTCTTTTTGAGTTATATTGTTCTCAATCATTTCCTGTTTTAAGTGATAAGCTATAACTTGTTTAATAGCAGCTATCTGAGCTTCTTCCAGGATGCCTTCATTTTCTAAAAAAGTATCAAAGTCTGACCCAATATGTTTGTTTTTTGTCATATTATCCTTCGTTAAATATTTTTTAATCGTTTGAGAGCTAATGCTAATTCAATTTGAGGAGTTTTTTGTGTCTTTTTAATAAACGCGTGAAGCAAAATTATAAAACCGTCTTTTAGGGTGAAAATAACCCGAGCAATTCGATTATTAAGGGTAATTCTTACTTCCCAAAGTTTATTACCTAAGGGTCTTACAAGAGGTAATCCTAAAGGCCAACCAATTTGTACACGTTTAATATCGTAACCAATAATCTTTCGATCTTCTTTACCAAAAGACATAAGCCAATCATAAACAGGTTCTTTGCCTGAATCTTCACGATAAAACTTTATAGGAATTGCTTTTAAAAGAATCATATCACCTCATGTACACTGCTTTTTAAAAATTGTACCAAAATTGGTGCATTGTGTCAATCGTTACTTCAATGATGGTATTGTAACTATTAAAGATGTTAAAGCTGGTGAAGAGCTGACAATATCCTATACTAGCAGTAGCTTAAATAATTTTTCTGCTGATACGCTACGGAAAAAGAAATGGGATTTACCGTGCAAGTGTAATGCAGATAATTACCAATAGTTAATCAGTAAATTTGTTGATTAATTACAGCAATTAGCCTAAGGCCTTGGAATCATCAAGGCCTTATTTTTTTACGAAATATTGCGCAGAAAGCTCACTCGATAGCTTTAGCTGTGGGATGAATGCGCGTTAATTGCGATAAAACTTACACGTAGATCTGACGGCATTTTGAACATAAGTTACTATAAAAATAGGGCCTTGAGTTATCAAGGCCCTAAGTATTGAAAGAGATGTTATTTTGCTTTGTGCATTTGTAGACTCTAATGTTTTTAAATTCCATAAGCGTGTTCTGGTATCAACTGACTTAGTAAAAGTACAGTTGCCATTAGAGTTAAATGGTAGTGATTATACAGGGCTAGTGTAACCATCTATTGAAGAGACATCTCCTATCATGCGTTCATAATAATCATCGGGTTCGCCTAATTGGCCTACGGAGTAGTCCCACATGCGTGCATCATAATCACCTAGTTCGTCGTCCCATATTTTGTTAGTTGCAGCCGAGTTGACATCGGGGCTAACTGGTGTTTGTGCTGTAGAATCGTCACCTTTATCATTTGGCGCGTCTAGAGCAGCATGCGAAATTGATAGGCTCAAAAGGCTAAGTGCTGAAATAAGTATAAATTTGTTTGTTAACATACAATATCCTTTAATTATATAATGATATTAATTTATTAATTTTATAAGACTCTATTGAGAGTAATATTACTAAAATAAATAAACAGATGTCAATAATTAAATAAAAAGTGTGTTTTGGTTAATAATCATCTAAGAAGGTTTATTGCAGTATTAAGGGTTCAGAAATGCTGAGGACTTTGTAGAAAGTTTTTGTAGTATAAGGCAATTCAAGTTAGTATCATTTAATGATGCTTCAAGCGCTAATTTAGCTTGTAGATCTGACGGCATTCAAAGTTTAAGCTGCCCTAAATAAGGCTTATCTGGCTGTTCACCAGACTGTGGATACCATTATTGCTTTTTCCAGTTCACTTATGTTTGTACCTTCCTGTACGTATAGCTGATGACCCACTTTTCTGTGTGGTAAATGGTGCAGGTAAAGTGCTCGAAGAATTAGATTTCTTTAAAGAAACACTCATGAGATAAAACTATATTTAATTAAGTTACTTAAGGTCTTGGAACTTCCAGGGCCTTATTTTTTGTTTAATTTATAAAGCATAAGTTATTTATCTAAATTTGCCAATGGCAAGTAACATGCTTCACTGATATGCTATATCTTTGTAGGGCTAGGGCTCTAGAAGATAGTATAACTTAACTATTAGAGGAAACAGCTAAACTATGGAAAAATCTCTCGATACAGGTATTACACAAGAGGCTAAAGATAAAATTATAGGTATAATTCATGCATTAATTCCGCATTGCAAGATTTATCTTTTTGGCTCTAGAGCGCGAGGCACTCATGCAGTAAGCTCTGATGTTGATTTAGCACTTGATACTGGTACAGCTATTGAACCAAGAAGAAAAGTAGGCGAAGTACAAGAAGTACTTAAGGGACTGTACACGCCTTATACCATTGAAGTGGTAGATTTTCATAGTGTTACTGATACAATGCAGCACCTTATTTTACAAGAGGGAATACCATGGTCACGTTAACGCATATTCAAGCACGACATCTAGCTGCAAAGCAGGCATTAAGTTGTTTGAAAGAATCACTTGATATTATTAGCAATGATCCTCTAGCGCGAAACTATTACAAACAAAAGAGTAATTAGTGTGTTATTTAAGGCCTTAGGATTTCCAGGGCCTTATTTTGTTTAGTTTAAAAAACATGAGTTATTTATTAAAATTTGACAATTTGACTTTATTTAATTTACAAAGTACTCTTAAATTATAAATAACACTATTGCTAATCGAGGTTTCTATGTTTTTACTATTGCGCCGTTTACTATTTAGTGCAGTAACTCTATTGTTTGTACACAACTCATTTGGTTGTTTAAAAGATTTATGCTTAGATAAATCAATCGACTTTCTTTCTTCTCAAACCCCTGAGCAAGTAGCAGGGCATCTTAATGGTATGCCCGAGCTTATACAGAGCCAGCTTAAATCAGCTCTTTTAAAAAAATGTAGCGACTTGTATGATAACTTAATACCTTATCAGTCATATGAGCTTAAAGGTCATACAGATTGGGTAAGTTCAGTGGCATTTAGTTCTGATGGTAAGTTTGTAGTAACTGGGTCAAACGATAAAACTGCACGTATATGGAGTCTAGACACACTTGAGTCACGAGAGCTTAAAGGCCATACTGATTGTGTAACTTCAGTAGCCTTTAGCCCTGATGGCAAATTTTTATTAACTAATTCAAAAGATAAAACTGCGCGTCTATGGGATGTAGATACACTTAAGTCACGTGAGTTTAAAGGTCATACTGGTAATATAATTTCAATAGAATTTAGTTCTGACAGTAAGTTAGTATTAACTCTTTCAGATGATAAAAATACATGTATTAGAACTGCACGTATATGGGATGTAGAAACATTCAAGTCACATGAACTTAAAGCTCATAATCATAATGTAATTTCAACAACATTTAATACTAAGGGTAAGTTAGTATTAACTTGCTTAGGTGACAATAGTATTCGTCTATGGGACGTAGATACACTCAAATACCATGAGCTTAAAGGCTATACTGACAATATAAATGTAGCCGAATTTAAATCTGATGGTAAGTATGTATTACTTGGTTTTCCTAAGGGCATTTTACGTTTGTGGGATATAAACACGCTCAAAGTGCATAGGTTTAAACCCATTCGTACTCCTCATAATATAACGTCAATACTATCTAGTCCTAATGGTAAGTTAGTAGTAACTCGTGCAGGTTGTAGAGGTTATGACGGTGTACGTATATGGAATACAGATACGCTCGAATCACAAGAGCTTAAAGTTAATACTGATAATACTGATGATACTGATTCTATTATAACTTCAATAACAATTAGTTCTGATAGCAAATTACTGTTAACTGGGTCATTCGATGGTACTGTACGTATATGGAATGTAGATACACTTCAATCACGAGAGCTTAAGAAGTATGCTAACTCTATGCCTTCAGTAGCATTTAGTCCTGATGGTAAGTTAGCATTAATTAAGGCAGCTGGTAGTTGTGTATGTATAAGCAATTTAGTGACTAAAGATATTCTCAATCTTGAGCAACTACTTTTTATGCGTAACTTTGAGCATAATAAGATTGATTTAACTAATACTTATAGTCAAAAGCTATTAGAGTCATTAGCACCTGTTATAGATGGACTTCCTAAACTGCCAAGCCAAAGTTATCACACTCATTCACTTGTTAAAGCATATCTAGATGCTAAACGCGCACAACTACTAAAAGCAGCTGCTCATGATGACGTTGCTACTGTGGAGAAGTTACTCTCTAGAGGTTTTGGCCTTAACACATGCGATAAGGCTGGCAATAATCTATGGCATTATGCTTTTAAGGGCTGTATAAAAGGTGGTGTGTCTTATGCAAGCAAAAAAGTACTTGAACTATTGGTAAAGCTAGAGGGTGTAGAAAAAGGGCTCAAGAAAAACAATAAAGCTGGATTACCTCCTTTTGCTTTAGGTTTTATGCACAATAAAGATTTTACTGTGAATTTTCTGGATATAGCACCTGAGAACTCATGCTCCATTTGTTTAGACGATGGTGATTTAAAGCCTACTCAATGTGGCCATTTGTTTCATGATACATGTTTATCTAATTGGCTTAAAGGACATGCAACTTGCCCTAATTGCCGTACCGAAATTTTGCCTGCTTAATATATACTAATTTAAATCTCTCTAAGGCCTGGAAATTTCAGGCCTTAGATATTTTAGATACAGTTGTTAAGAACAGTGCTTATGATACACTTAAATAGGGTAGAATCTCTCTGAAATATAATTAATAGTTATAGTACGTATAGGTAAAGAAATAGTGAAAAAAAATCTGGGTTACAGTCAGCCGCAAAAAGCTCTAGGTCATGGGCAATCGCATGGTATACCGCTAAAAAAACAGTTTGGGCAACATTTTTTGCGTGTTCAATCAGTTATTGACACAATGATCAATGCAGTACCTCTCAACAATAAAAGTTCAGTTTTTGAAATTGGTTGCGGAGACGGCTTTCTTACGCGTTCTATTTTACAAACACCCATTGAGCGTTTATGGATTTTTGAAATAGATCCTGACTGGGTAGCACATGTGACTGCTACGTATCCAGACAACCGTATGGAGGTGTTTTTAGAAAATATTCTTGATGTTGATTTTGATCGCTTTAAAGAGCATGCACCTTGGATTTTACTTGCTAATTTGCCATACCAAGTTACTTTTCCTATACTACGTAAACTTAAAGACAATAGACATCTTCTACAAGAAGGCGTAATCATGGTTCAAGAGGAAGTAGCGCAGAAAGTAGTTGCTTCTCATGGACGTGGTTACGGATACGTATCACTTTATTTCCAACATTTTTTTGAATGGCGTTTGCTTACAAAAATTAAGCCTGATGCTTTTTACCCGCCACCAAAAGTAGATTCACGTTTATTGTATTTTAAGCCACGACCAGTGCTTGATGAAATACTTGACGAAGAAAACTTTTGGATATTTATAAAGCGTTGTTTTATACAACCACGCCGTACCCTTAAAAATAATCTTCAAATGTTCCATTACGATATATCAGGTATATCTGAAGATATATTAGCTCTTCGTGGTCAACAAATGAACAAGCTACAATTACTTGCTTTATGGAAGCAGATTAGTCAAAATACACTATAACAGTATAAAATTAGTGGCAATATACGCTAATCTTCAGATGGCTTTTGTTTATCAACAGTTCCTACTGCATGTTGTGCTGGTGCATACACGGTAAAGAGTTTTAATAGTTCATTACTTGTATTAGTGATATTATGGTGGGTGCCTTGTGGAACCATAACTAAGTCGCCTTCAGTAATAGAATGCTCTTGATTATTTAACACTGCTTTACCTGATCCGCTTACTATAACAAGTATTTGATCTGCTTTATGTACTTCCATCCCAATGTCTTCATGTGCCTTGAGGCTCATTATAACTACTTGGCTGTTATGCCCTGTAATTATTTCTTGTCTAAAAAAGCTATTGTCTTTAGTTAGTGTATCTATAGGAAAAACGTACTTCACGATATACTCCTTACCTTATAGTGTTTTTATTGGTAATCATCTGATTTAATAGTACTTTTAAGATGCATATAACAATCGATATACTTTTTTTGTCCTGGATGAAATTCAGCTGCTTTACGCTGCAACGCAGTAACTTCGCATGTACTTAAAAAAGGCACAACTTTTTTAGTTCTACTGCATAGTGCTGATAGTATAACCTTTTCTTGATGTGGCCGGATATCAAAAGTAAGATGGCGCGCTTGTGGCCAACAGGTGTCTGCTGTATGCATAATATAGGGAATAAATGATGCCATCGGGAGTGGATACAAAGCTAAATTACGGCGATAATTTTTAGGAGTCCAGCCAAAAAACCACAATTCTATATGACCAGGAGACTGATCTACATTGCCACGCGCATTAGCAGGTAGCGTAATGCCTGGAATGCGCCGTAATGGGGCGCTGACACGTAATTCAATTTGGGTAAGTTTGCTAGGAAGCTGGCCATGAAAACGTTTATGAGACAAAAAGTTAGAAGGTGAAAACAAATCAAGCCGCTGTATATGATCTCCAGCAGAATAGATATGAAAAATACGCTTAAAAATAGGGTGACATACAAGGCAAGAATTAGCATATTGTACAGGCATGCCAATCATACAAAGCTCATCAATAACAAAAGTGTCTTGAGGAAAGTCAGTGTTTCTTATAACTCCTAAATTAAGGGACAGATTGCCTCCATGGCTATAAGTTACTAAGCGTATTTTGGGATATCTTTTTTGAGTAGCAAACTTTTTAAGCTCTTCTTGGAGTGCTCTATAAAAAAGAGCGGCTTCTTTATGTCGTTGCTTATAACTCAGAAGGCCTGACCAGCCATAGGTATAAAAGTGATTTTTAACTCCAGGCGCATATTTTTGAAGTAAATGGTTATATAGTAAAGCAAAAATATGTGAGCCACAGGGGCATGAGCATCCGGAGGTTATCTTTTTAAGTCCTAGGTCTTGTATTGGTTGCATAGTAAACACAAAAGGATTAGATCTAATAGCCCGCACATTACTTTCATAAGGAGTACCTTCAATTGTATCTCTAAAAAATTGACCTAGGGTGCCAAGCGAAAAGTTAGAACGTAGCCCTAAAGTACCATGCACAAAAATGGTAATCCACTCTTCTTGAGCAGTAAGTGCTTTTACTGAAAACACTATGCTTATTATTAACGCTATTTTTTTTAGGCTTACCATTTTTTCCTCGCTATACCTTTTTATCTCTTGTTTTAATTATACAAATATACAATTTTAAATGTGAAGAGAATCTTTAAAAGAAGAAATTTTATCCTTCTATTGTTGTTCTGCTCGTGCTTAAGGTATGCTAAAAAAATAGAGGCATTTAATTTTTAGTGAGGCTGTTTATGCAACGCAAAAAAAAGTTTTTGGCAACTACAAGAGCTTACTTAAAGCTCGTATTCCATTTATTTAAAGTTTTTTGGCAGCTGCTGCGGGGTATATGGCGCCTTTCTTATTTAAGTAGCGCTCCAGTAACTATATTTGGAGGTAGTAATTTGCCTCCTGATAGTATTTACCTAAAAAAAGCAAAAGAGCTTGCAACTATGCTCTCTAAGCATAAAATTCCTGTGCTTACTGGTGGTGGTCCGGGTATTATGGAGGCAGCAACATGTGGTGCAGCCAATAAAAGTAAAAAAGTAATTAGCACTATAGGTATAGGCGTTAAAGGGCTGAGTGAAATTGAAGGGTTTAATAAGTGCGCTAAAAACACCATAGTAATGGATAATTTCTCTTCAAGAAAATGGTTACTTACAAGTTATTCTTCTGGTTTTGCTGTATTTCCCGGGGGTTTTGGTACTCTTGATGAACTTACAGGACTGCTTACTCTTATTCAAACTAAAATGCGTGTAAAAGCACCTATCGTGCTTATCGGTGTAGACTATTGGAAGCCTTTTGTAGACTGGCTTATACATTCAGCGCTTGCTGAAGGGCTCGTAAAAAAAGAGGATGTCGCATTATTTATCTTAACTGATGATATACAACAGGCCTTTGATTTGCTGTATGATAATGCAAAAAAATATGAGTTTTCGGTTTTTGAAGTGCAACGTTAACCAACAGCCTTTTGACAAAGATGCCCTAGCAGTTATTCTTATGCCAAGTAGATGGATATATTTCTACTTTAGTTAGTTATAATAATTTTAACAAAAGGTGTATTTATGAATAACTTTTTTAGAAATAGTAGCTTGATTGTGTTAACTGTTGGCATTGTTGGTTTTTCAAGCGCAGTAACGCGTCCAAAAGGTTCAACAGAAGCTCAAGCGCGCAAGTATATTGAGCATGTAGTTGATACACTACTTATGCCGAGTAATCACGCAGGAAGCTATGGCAGTGAGCTTAAAAAGTTTACTACTACAACAGCTTCGCAACTGTTACGCAGATATGGTTCCTATCCAAACTTTTTATCTTTAAGTAAAGAATATAACACGGATACCCTCTATAATGCTTTGCTTTCAGAAATTCAAGTATTTATAGAAGAAAAAAGTTCTCAGTATGCTCAAGAAGAGCTTAAAAATGTGTATGTGCCAAGTTATGTTGATAAACAAAAAGTAACTCGTGCTACAACTCAAGTGGTAGTTAACGAAGTTAATACTATTATTAGCAAATCAGTTGAACTTCCTGTTGGGGCATTTACTAATTATGTTGGTACACCTTTGCGCAACAAAGTACGTGATATCGTTAAAGTAGAACTTCGTAAGGCTACAGGTCCTGCACCACGCCCAGAAAGACCATCAACACTTTATACTACTGCTGATTGTCCCGTGTGTATGGAAGATTTTCATACGAGTGTTAAACGCATCTATTTAAAATGCGGTCATAATATATGTACAGGTTGTTTAACTCAAATGTATAACCATGCTAAACAAACACATTTAAACTGTCCACTCTGTAGAGCTGCAGTGAGTGTTAATGATTACGCTCAAGAGCTTTGGCCGGCTTCAGCTCCTAGCTGGTAATCTATTTATTGTTAGTTATTTTTAAAGTAAGGGCACTGAAAAGTGCCCTTATCTATTTGAGCATAGTAGCCTAGGTTTTGACAGCTTTTCTATAACTTACTACACTAAAAAATAGACTAAATTAATAACTAAAATAAAACCCTGAGGGACTTTGTATGAAATTAAAAGCATTAATGGGCTTAGTGTTAGCTATAAATATGAGTGTAATGTGTGCTCAACCAGCTAAAGCTATAGGAGCTCAGCAAGCACGTAATTATATAGGTCATGTCATTGATTCTTTGTTTGTGCCTTCAATGCACGATGGCAGATATGCTCAAGAAATAAAAGACTTTGTCACTCAGGCAACTCAAGAGCTTTTAAAAGTACACGGTGTTTTTGATAAAGCTAAAACTGCTAAAGTATATAAAGCAGTAGATTTATGTACAGATCTTAACGAGCGTGTTATAGATTTTATTGATCATAAATGCAAAGACTATATACAAAAAGAGATTTCTACTGCTGCTTATACTCTTACTACAGTACAAAAAAGACGTATTACGCAACGTGTTGCCACCCAATTTCACAATAAAGTAGTTGATATACTGTATTATGCAGATCAGCTTCCAGCAGGAGCACTTATGAGCTACGTAGGGTCACCATTACGCAATAAAGTTATTAATGCTGTTAAAACAGAAATTAAGCTTACTCAAACTACTCGAGTAAGCCCAAAATCTACGGTGTTAAAATAATTTAGTATACTCAGCTTTCAGTTTTTTCTTATCTGTTTTTCCTGTTGACGTTACGGGTAACTCTCGTTTTATAATAAACTCTCGTGGCACTTTATAAGGGGCTAAGGTACGTAGACAAAGCTCCTTAAGCTCAGCTATAAGTGCATCTTTGTCGGTGGTTCTACTGCCTATAAATGCTACGGGAATCTCTTCTTGATTTTGGGCAATACCAATAACAGCAGCTTGCGTTACTTGGCCATTGCTTAACAATACATTTTCTACTTCTTGAGGATAAATTTTTACCCCTTTATTTATAATTAAATCACGTTGTCTGCCTGAAATAACGATTTTGCCTTGAGGATTAATATAAGCAAGGTCTCCTGTATTAAGCCAACCATCTCGAAGAACAGCGCGCGTAGCTTCAGGTGCTTTATAGTACCCGAGCATAATATTGTCGCCTGTTATCCATAAAACGCCTACAGAGCCTTCGGGAAGTTCTTTGCCTTCATCATCACGTATAGAGCACTTAATACCACAAAAAGGGCGTCCAACAGTACTTGTGGGCTGGGTATAATCATCTAAATCTACCGCAATAAAGGGTGAAGATTCTGTGAGCCCATAACCATTACAAATTTTACGTCTATAGATAAGCTCAAAATAGGCTCTTATTTTATCTGATAATGCGTCGCCACCAGCAAAAAAATATCTTATAGGACCAAAGGGCACTGTTTTCATAAGACAAAAAAGACCATACAGTGCAGGAACGGCAATTATGACCGTAGGTTTATGCTTAAAGCCTTCAAGCAGCATGCGACGTTCAACTTTAGGAATAATTATAGAGCTCGATCCTATAATACATGATGACCAGACGCATACGTTTTGAGGGAAACTATGAAAAAGCGGTAAAGCACAGTAGGTACGATCTTCAGGTCCAGCTTTAAAGCGCGAAATACCTTGAATGGCATTACTAATAATATTACGAGAACTGAGCATAACGCCTTTAGGAAATCCAGTCGTGCCCGAGGTATAAAGCAGAGCAGCAAGATCATCAAGAGCTCGCGGTGGTATAGGGTTGTGAGGTATAGAACCGACAAAACTACTGATTGCTGCGATATCTTGCGTTGATAGTAGTAAAGGCAGCTCTTCTTGTGGCAACTCGTCAAGCTTTAGTTTTAATTTATCTGAAACAATAATAACACGTGGGTGCGCGTCATGTAGTATGCCTAGCAATTCACTTGTCTGTAAAAATACATTAAGCGGTGCAACTACAGCGCCTGCTTGCCACGCGCCCCAATAAGCAATAAAAAAGTCTATCGAATTTTCGTAATAAATAAGCACATGGTCATTTGGCAGAACGCCAACAATCTTTAATTTTTCAGCCATTAAACAAGCACGATCATGTAGTTGCCCATACGTAATAGACTGATCTTGGCAGATAACTGCACTATTATCTGGCCACAATCGCGCAGCTCTTCTAAGTAGCTCTCCAGCATGTACTGGTGTACCCTCTAAAAGTTCTTGAGAGAGTTGGTTGTAACGTTGTTGTTCAGTCATACTAACTCACCTTTTTTAGGATTATTCCACTTGGTATTTTATAACATTTACTGGGCATGCTTGAGCAGCAAGCTCTATAAGCTCAGTATTAGATTGTATATCAGCTTCAGGTAGTATATGGGACATGTCAGTCACTTTAAATACTGCAGGACATATAAATTCACAAGCACCACAGGTAATACAACCTGGTTCAATCCATACCTTTTTCACCAGTATCTCCTTTAACAGTTTTTTTTTCTAGTCTATACTATAAGTATACTATGACAGCTTCTACTAAACGAATGGTTTTCTTATGGCATTACCAATACTACCGGCTGGCCGCTTAATTTCTCTTGAAGGTATCGACGGATCAGGTAAAAGTTCTTTAGCACAATTTTTAGCACGAGAACTTGCTCAGTTAGAGTACCCTATAGTACTTACTCGAGAACCAGGTGCTACGCCACTAGGCCAGCAAATCCGTAAAGTATTACAAGAAAGACCATGCCCGGTATATCCTGAAGCAGAGTTTTTGCTCTTTGCAGCCGATAGAGCGCAACATATGGCACAAATTGTCGAGCCCGCATTGCATAAGGGTACTATTGTGCTTTCTGACAGAATGGCTGATTCCTCGCGTGCTTATCAAGGTTTTGGTAGAGGGCTTGATGAACAATTTATAGCACAGGTAAATGCTTGGGCAATGAAGCAACGTACGCCAGATTTAACTATTTATATACAAGTGGATTACGAAACGGCTGCTCAACGTATTGCCAAACGGAATGAGCAACGTACCTCTTTTGAACAAGAAGAAGCAGGGTTTTTTAAGCGCATAATTAATGGCTTTAATATATTATTTAAAGATCGTTCTAACGTATTAATACTCGATGGCAACCAACCGTTTGAA
>JACDHA010000030.1 GCA_013821315.1 Candidatus Dependentiae bacterium
TATAAAAATGCAGATGATTACGAAGCAATAAAATAATATAAGATAAGTATATTTAGATATCTTATAAAAGAGCGGAAGGTAAAAATTCCGCTCTTTTAGTGATTTTTTTCTTGAATCAGGCCGTGGTGTAGCTCAAGTATCGTATCCATTTTTTGCCATACTGCCGGATCATGACAAGCAATAATAAGACCAGTGCCGTATTCTTTTTGACAATCAAGCAACAAAGTCATAATAGCTTCACGATTACGTTCATCTAGATGTGCTGTAGGCTCATCAGCAAGAATAAAATCAGGATTATTAACAACTGCGCGTGCTATAGCAACTCTTTGCTGCTCACCGCCCGAAAGCGTTGCTGGTAAAAAATTTGCTTTACTACTTAAACCAACACGATCAAGAAGTTGTAACGCGTCTTCTTTTTTAACCGAACTAGTAGGCGAAATTAAGCCTTTGATCATAATATTTTCAAGCACTGAGAGCTCATGAATCAAATAGGGCATCTGAAAAACTAACCCTATGGTTTGATTTAACAGTTGGTTTTTTGCTTTATGTGTTAACATACTCGTATTATGGTTATTATAATACACGCTGCCGAGCGTTGGCTCTTCAAGACCAGCTAGAATACTCAGGAGCGTTGATTTACCTGTACCAGACACACCCGTGAGTGCGTACGTGTGAGCACTTACAAAAGTCTGAGTAATGCCTGATAACACCGTAATAGTATCGGTGCTTTGGTTAAACTGTTTTTGGATATTTTCAAGATAGATAGTGGCCATGATATACTTTCAAGATTTTTTTTAACTTACTGATTTAGTATACTATGACCTTGAGAGGCTGCAATCGGTGGCAACTATTTTTTAATGCTTTCAGCCTTCTTTTGACTATCGATTACCTGCTTGTAGAACCACTCTTTAGAAAATTTACCCGAATTTACTGTTTCTAACTTTTTATATAAATCCGCTATTGTTTGTTTAAGTTTATTGATTTCACGTTGCTTTTCAACGGCTGTATGATGCAGTGTTTTAATATGCTGCTTAAGCTTAGCGTACTCTTTTGTTTTTTCAACATCAAAAGCAGCAGATCTATCGGCTAGCATTTTTTTATACGAGCGTTCAGTATATTCTTCATTTTTTATTTTATTTTTATACGTACGTAAATCAAGCAAATCTGCTACATACTGATTTTGAGCATACATAAGATCATGCAGAAAATTAGCCTCTTCAACAAGTTTTTTTACTCCATTTTGCGGTAGTGTTTCTTCTTGCAGTGTCGTTGCCTTACTTGATAAAATACTACTATAATGATCGATCATTTGAATAAATTCAGGATAAAAAGCTTGCCGGAAAGTATTTGCGTATAAAAAACTTTGATGTAAAGAAAGTATTATCTGAGAATGCTCTGCTTGATTACCACTTTTATCTCCTGAACGGGATAACCCTTTTTCTAAAATAATTTTCTCTTGCTCAAGACGCTTAGTAGTGCTTACAGACTCGTTCATATATAAGCTTAACTTTTGACGCAGCACTTTTAAGCTCGTAACTTTATTTTGTAGTATAAAACTTGCTTCTATAAGAGAGCCCTTAGACGCTTGCTCTTCTACGGCCTGCAGTCGTAAAATAGAAAAAAATACACCAAAAATTACTAAGCTCGTTAGTACTACTCTTTTTTTAGCTAACATATACCCTCCTTTTTAATACTTACAGTACGAGTTTACGTTATTTTTACGTGCCCTGTAAAGAGCTTACGTCAGCAATAAAAAAATGAGTACGATAATATTTAAGTTCTTCAACTGATTGAACAATATCTTCTAAAGCACGATGATTATCTGGTTTTACAAATTTAGCACCAGCGCTTCTTGGGTACCAACGACGTACCACTTCTTTTATGGAACTTACATCAATAATTCTATAATTAAGAAAAGCATCAAGTTTAGGCATATGCTGATGGATAAAAGCTCTATCTTGCCATACAGAATTACCACATAAAGATGCTGTGCCGGTTACAACAAATTGCTGCAAAAATATAAGCGTTTGTTCTTCTGCTTCTTGTAAAGAAACCGTTGAACGTCGCACTTGGTCAACAAGACCCGAAGCTGTATGATATTTTTGGTTCCATGCATCCATTTTAGCTAATGTCTCATCCGATTGATGGATAACCAAAGCAGGACCATAGCCAATAATGTCTAGATTGTTATTTGTCACTAGACTAGCCATCTCTAAAATAGTATCTTCAGGCAAATTAAGGCCAGTCATTTCTAAATCTATCCACACTAAATTGGTTTGTAATCTGTCCATATAATTCCCCATGTATCAGTTAAAATATACGCTATCACCTACCTGCGCAATTTCATTAAGGTACCATCATGCAACTTTTATGGCAATAATATATAGCTATGGTACACTTAAATAATATAAGCTGAATGATATAATTTTTTTTAAAATTAAAGGAGCTCTCTATGAATAAACTGAAAGTGGGTGTACTTATGGGGGGTAAATCTATTGAAAAAGAGGTTTCCTTTAACTCAGGTCGTACCATATGTGATCATTTAGATACGGCACGTTACACAGTTATTCCCTTGTTTCAACATCATACAGGAGCTCTTTATATACTACCGTGGCGTTTTTTGCATAGAGGTAAAATAAGCGACTTTGAGCAAAGACTCGCAAGCCAAGCAGAACGTATTTCATGGAACAGTTTAAAGACACGCATAGACTTTATGTATATAGCCACTCATGGCCGGTACGCAGAAGATGGCACTCTACAAGGCTTTCTTGAAGTACTGCAAATACCGTATTTAGGCTCTAAAGTTATGGCCAGTGCTCTTGGTATGGATAAAATAGTACAAAAAAACATATTACATACCCATGGCATACTAGTGCCTCAAGGTATAACTGTAACTCCGGATGAGCTCACAGAGTATACTACTCATCCACAGAAATTAGCCCATGTATTGCAACAAGAACAACTAAGCTTACCATGCATAATAAAGCCTCATAAAGAAGGCTCAAGCTTAGGCATATCGGTAGCTTATACTCTTGATGAGCTTATGGTAAGTATTACTAAAGCTGTATTTATTGAGCATACTAAAACACAATCAGTGGTAGTAGAAGAGTATGTAACTGGTATGGAATTTTCTTGCATTATTTTAACTGATTATAAAACAGGGCAAAAATTGCCCTTACCACCAACAGAAGTAATACCTGAAAAAGATTCAGCTTTTTTTGATTATCACCAAAAGTACATGCCAGGACGTGCAACTAAGTTTACCCCTGCACGCTGCAACAGCACAGTTATTGAAGCTATTCAACAAACCTGTATGCGGGTAATGGATATTTTAGATATAAAAAACGTAGCACGTATTGACGGCTTTGTAACAACTGACGCTCGGATAGTTATCACTGATCCCAATACTCTTTCAGGCATGGCTCCTTCAAGCTTTTTATTCAGACAAGCAGCTGAGCTTAATATGAGCCACACACAAGTTATTAACCATTTAATTGAAACCGAACTGGCTCAATACTCTATGCTTTCTTCACTTATTTCTCAAGAACAACAATCTACTAATTCCCTCTATCAACCTAAAAAACTTCGCGTAGCAGTGCTTCTGGGTGGTCGCTCACATGAAAAAGAGATATCACTTGAATCAGGGCGCAATATTTTTTATAAATTGTCACCTCAAAAATACACACCGATTGCTATTTTTGTAGATTCACAGTTACAGTTACACGTTATAGATCAATCGTTACTGGTACGTAATTCAACAAAAGAGATTGAACTTGGCCTTAAACCACACATGCGTATTGAGTGGGATGACTTAGCAACTTTAGCTGACTTTGTTTTTATTGGGCTTCATGGTGGAGAAGGTGAAAATGGTTGCATCCAAGGCACGTTAGAAATGCTTGGTATACCGTATAATGGCTCATCTGTGTTTACCAGTGCACTTTGTATGGATAAGTTTAAAGCAAACAATTATTTACGGTCTCAAGGCTTTCAAGTACCACAAGGCATACTTGTACCTGCTAGTGATTGGTCTACCGATAAACAAACAACACTTCAAAAAATTAATAACACCTGCTCCTATCCCTTAATAGTAAAACCTCATGATGATGGTTGCAGCGTTCTTGTCTATAAAGTACATAATGATCAACAACTAATTACAGCTCTGGAAGCATTGTTTGCTGATAAGCAGTTTGCCCTTATAGAAGAATGCATTATGGGCATGGAACTTACTGTAGGTGTTATTGGTAATACTACCGTTACTGCTTTACCACCAAGTCAAGCAGTATGCACAGGTGATATTCTTTCAATTGAAGAAAAGTTTTTGCCTGGCGCAGGAGAAAATCAAACTCCAGCTCCACTGCCAGAAGATACGCTTATTGTTGTTCAACAAACTATGGTAGCAGCTTACAAAGCCCTTAACTGCAAAGGCTATGCACGCATAGACTGCTTTTATCAAACAGCTGACCAAAGCCCTACAGGCAACGAACGCGTAGTGCTTATAGAGGTTAATACACTTCCAGGCATGACTCCTGCTACCTGTATATTCCATCAAGCTGCAGAAATAGGTATTCAGCCCATGGATTTTATTGATATGATCGTTAAGCTCGGACTTGAAGAACATACAGCTCAAGTAGCTTTTGAACAACCAGCAAAAGAGCACGAAATATTCAACTAATAAGCTTATGATTTTTTATTGAGCTTGGCAAAAGAGTCTGTACGCATTACTGTACAGACTCTTTTAGTATATTAAAACAGATATTAACCTTTAAGCATACTATTTCAAATATTACATTAATTAGATTGGGTGGGGTTTTTAGACCAAGCCTGTAATTTTATAACAAACTTGTGCTCTTCTTTATTAGTGTGATAGAGTTAGAAAAACCGGTAAAACCATTCTATAAAAAAGGAATAGTGCATGTTTCCACGTTTTCTTACTCTACTTATAATGCTCCTAACATCCTTAATCTCCCATCCCATGTGCGACCCCTGTAATGTAAGGCAATCAGCATATTTGCCTAGCAATAACAATCCTATTTCAGTAGCCTATTCTTCTAATGGATGTCTTGCTATTGCTAATCAAGGCAATAATACAGTAACTATCTACTCAACAAATACAACAAATTGTACCCCTAATAATACACAACCTATAACTACACTAACTTTTGCTAATGGTATAAGCTCTCCTGTATCAGTAGCATTTTCCTCTAATGGATGCCTTGCTGTTGCTAATCAAGGTAATAGTACAGTAACTATTTACGCTGTGGACGCTAATTGTACCACTTCAGCTAATCCACTAGCTACTTTAAATAACGCTACAAGCGGTATAGACTTTCCTGTATCAGTAGCATTTTCATCTAATGGATGCCTTGCTGTTGCTAATATAGGTAATAATACAGTAACTATTTACGCTGTGAACCCTAATTGTACAACTTCAGCTAATCCACCAGCCCCACTAGCTACTTTAAATAACGCTACAAGTGGTATAAACCTTCCTGTATCAGTAGCATTTTCCTCTAATGGATGCCTTGCTGTTGCTAATGCAGATAATAATACAGTAACTATTTACGCTGTGAACCCTAATTGTACAACTTCAGCTAATCCACCAGCCCCACTAGCTACTTTAAATAACGCTACAAGCGGTATAAGCTCTCCTAGATCAGTAGCATTTTCCTCTAATGGCTGCCTTGCTGTTGCTAATGCAGATAATAATACAGTAACTATTTACGCTGTGGACCCTAATTGTACAACTTCAGCTAATCCACCAGCCCCACTAGCTACTTTAAATAACGCTACAAGCGGTATAAGCTCTCCTAGATCAGTAGCATTTTCATCTAATGGATGCCTTGCTGTGGCTAATGCAGCTAATGATACAGTAACTATTTACGCTGTGGACGCTAATTGTACAACTTCTGCTAATCCACCAGCCCCACTAGCTACTTTAAATAACGCTACAAGCGGTATAAGCTTTCCTAGATCAGTAGCCTTTTCCTCTAATGGATGCCTTTCTGTTGCTAATCCTGGTAGTACGGGAACACCTGGTGTATTAGTTTTCCGAAGTGTTATACCCAATGCACCTTTATTAACTCAGGTTACTTCTATCTGTAATGGCATTCTAAATATAGTAGGATCGGGAGCGGAAGCTAATGCAATAATACAAGTGTTTTCTAACGGTAATAATACCAGTATAGGTACTAGCACAGCTGCAGCTGATGGAACTTTTAGCTTTAACACAACTACTGCTTTAGCGGATGGCACTTATACTATTACATTAACACAAACTAACGATGTTCCATGTATAAGTGCACCCAGTAATGCTCTTTCTGTAACAATAAATCCTAATCCAACAATTAGCATTGCAGCAAATCCTTTGGTAATAACTAGGGGCCAAACCTCAACACTAACAGCGGTATTAGCTTCTGGTACACCGCCGTACTCAGTTGCTTTCTCGGATGGTTTTGTTTCTCCAGTAAGCTCAAATACAACGGTTACTTATGCAGTAAGTCCAGTAAGCACAACTACCTATTCTGCTACGCTTACTGACTCATTGGGATGTGTAAGCAATCCTGCTGATAGCGTTACTATAACTGTGGTTAATACAACACCAACACCAACGCCAACTCCAAGTAATTTAAAAGTTGCTTTATACGGGCCTCAATGTCGCAAAGTTACCACATGCAAGCCTAGAATAACAGGTAGAGCTACACCAGGGGCTACCATATGTTTATACGCTAATAATAAAGTTATAGGTAGTACTAAAGCAACTAGTAAAGGGACCTTTTGTATTATCCCTTGCAAGCCTTTAAGAAAGGGCTGTAATACTATTATCGCTCTTGCACGAAATGGAAACGTAACTGTAAGATCTAATAAAATTCAAGTGCTTGTCAAAAGATAAAGAGTAGAGCCTAAAGCTCAAGTAACTTTTAAACAACTAGCAAAAAAACAAGAAGTATTCAATGAAAAAGAGCCTGTACGTATCACTGTACAGGCTCTTTTAATTTGTCTTAGCTACTTTATCTATATTTTAATATTTGTGGATACTTAAACGCTAATAGCAAGATACCAATTAAGTTAGGTACTGCAACGCATACAAGCACTACATCCATGATGTTCCAAATAAACGGTACAGCAACAAAAGCACCTGAAAAGGCTAGAGCAGCGGCTATCAAATAATAAGTTTTCACATAACGGTAACCGGTAATAGTTGCAAAACTTTGGCTACCATTATAGGTATTACCAATAAGCGCGGTAAGCACAAACAATAATATACTAATAATCAACACAAATTGGCCACCTGCAACTGGTGAATTCATTTTAAAAGCCTGGTAAATAAGGGTATTATCAAGCTTACCTGCAGTCCACACACCCGTTACTAAAGTAAGTAACCCTGAAAGAGAACATAAAAACATATCGGCTATACCAGAAAACATAGCGAGTATACCCTGATCAGTTGGATACTCAACGTCAGCAAGCGCGTGTGGTATAGAAGAAGTACCTACACCAGCCTCGGTTATAAAAATACTCTTATAAATACCTTCACGCATTACTTTTAGAAGCGTAATACCAGTAAGGCCACCACATGCCGCTCCTGGCGTAAAGGCGCACGTAAATACCATTTTAATAGCAGACCACACAGCTGCAGGATTCTGAGCTAAAATTAAAAGAGCAAAGCCTACATACAGTAAAAATTTAAGCGGTACAATACGACTTGCTACAAAGCCAATACGTTTAACGCCACCAAGCACCACCACAAGCAATAAACTTATAGCAAGCAGGCCACTAAACCAAGCAGGTATTCCTTCTTGAGCCCATATACATGATAGTGTATTAACTTGAATGCTTGACCAGCCAGTAAATAAAAATATAGTAAGCAGCGCATACCAATTACCAACCCAAGGCGAAATAAGCTTAAGGTACTGACTTGGCCCACCTAAAATGTCCCCTTTTTGTGTAGACTGACGAGAGTAGACAGCAAAGGTTACTTCGGTAAATTTGGTAACTGAACCAAAAAATATATACAAAATAAGCCAAAAAAGAGCTCCAGGGCCACCAACACTAATAGCCATAGAAGGGCCTACAATATTTCCCATACCAATAGTAGTAGCCATAGCACTAAACAAGGCATGGAAAGGATTAATAGTTTTTGCATCTAAGTCTGATTTTTTCAGACCATGAGTTATGAGATGCCAAAAACGTGGAAATGCTCTTACTTGAGCAAAACCAGTCTTAAAAGTTAAAATAATACCGGTACCTAAAAATAAAATTAACGAAGGCAATCCTAAATAAGAATTAAGCAGTTCAACAAGCGTCGAACATTTGTTTATCAGTTCCATATGGTCTCTATGTTAAAAGGTGAATAGCTTACTTAACTTCACCAGTTTGCACATATTTAATTTTAAAGACAAATTTTCAACTACTACATTAATCTACAGTAGTATCTTAGATCTAGCACAATCGTCTTACTAATTAAACCTAAACCGGCATGAACTAATTTTTTGTTTTAATATATCTTGTCGGAAGAGCATAGCCCACTATAACTTTTCTAAGTTCCCTTGGTAGAGCCGATTTAGCTGAAGTAGTTCCTACCATTGTTTGAGCACTATTTGCCACTAAGTTAAAGAGCTGTGAGCACCGTCTCTATTGCGCTTTGTATATTTTTCCAATTCTTTAGTTATTAGCCTGTTTTTTGAGTTATTACTTATATCAAATGGGGTATGACCGTTATTGTTTTTTATAAAAGGATTACCGTTCCCTTTTTTAAGCAAAGCTCTTACTATACGAGCATGATCTTGAGTGGCACCTTCCATTTTAGCTGCTAAATGCAAGGGTGTATCGCCATTTGTATCTTTAATAGAGCTATTTGCTCCTGCTTTTAGTAATTGTTTTACAGCAGAGTAACGAGGCAATCCTGCTGTAAAAGCATAATGCAGTGGTGTCTGTCCGTTAATTTTGTCTTTATAATTAGGTTGAGCGCCTGCTTTTAGCAATGATTTTACTAAAGCAGTTCTATCTTGATCTTTAAGAACTTGCATCGCTGCAAGGTGTAATGGTGTAACACCAGTATTATCTGGTACGTGAGGCTTGGCACCTTTTTTTAACAAGAGTTTAACTAATGGTATAACTTCATCATCAGGATACCAAGCTACTGCTGTATAATGGAGTGGCGTTTCTCCTTTGAAATCTTGTAGAGAACATATTTCGGGGGTAATTAATGACTTTGCGTTTTTTAAATTATTTGACTTTACAGCAGTTAAGAATCTCTGAGCTCTAACAGGTTCATAAGAGCCACTGCTCATTAGATAACTAGATAAAAAACTAAACGCCATTATAAGTAGATACAAGTGCATTTCAACTCTTTCTTAGTTATAACAAAAAACATAGCTTACTTTTGTCTTGCTGGTAGTGTATAACCAGCGATAATAGTTTTGATTGACTCTGGTAAAGGTAAGCCAGATGTTGCATATCCTTCACTAGTATGCGTAACATAACCTAAAAGGCGACTCCAAGCTTTGCGAGCCCCTTCTCTATTTTCTTGAGTATAGTTTTTAAGTAATTGAGTTATTTGGGTATTATCAGCTTTATTACTTACATCAAAAACGGTTTCTCCTCTTTTATTTTTTATAAAAGGATTGCCATTGCCTTTTTCTAGTAATATTTTCATTAGTCCATGAATTTTAGTACTAAATCCTGCTCGAACAGCATAATGTAAAGGAGTATTACCAACTTCATCTTGAGCATTAGCGTCAGCCCCATAGTGTAATAACGCTTCAAGCACAGAAAGAGGAGGATGTGCACCTGAGAACACTACGTGTAAAGGAGTTAGTTGTAAGGAGTTTTTACTGTTAGCATCTGCACCTGCTTTTAAAAGCATCTGTACCATATCTGCTTTATCTTGACCTACCATCGTGTGTAGAGCTGCACGATGTAAGGGCGTATCTCTATTATTATCTCTTAAATTAGGATTTGCCCCTGCATCTAAAAGTAATTTTACTAAAGTAGTTTTATACTCATCAAGCTCGCCCCCATCAAGAAGGAAGTCGCTTGCTGCATAAAACAACATTGTTTTACCATTAGAATCTTGAGCATCAACCTTTTCAAGCAGAAGTAAGTCTTTTACTTCTGATAGTTCTTTAGGATTATTCTTTATTAATTCTATAAAAGTATTTACTTTAGTAACGTTCATACTGCATAGATAAAAATTAAAAAAACTTAAGACAATTACTATGATAAAGTGCTTCACTACTTTTCTCCTAAACTTCTTGTGCTAGTATATTGTTAAATATACAATAATTATTTTATATTTGTCAATATTTTAAAAATACTTTTATTTAATTCATGGTGACTTGACAAATAAACTATACAGCAAGAAATGCTTTTAATATTATAAAATAAAAAAAAGAACTTTTTGAAAAAGTTATTAATGAATTTATTGATCTTTATACGATTAAAATGCTAAATTATAAATAAACAAATAAAATCTTACAATTTTAAAGGAGATCTATCTCATGGAAAAGAATCGTAAAAATATAGTTACCCTTATATATACTTTAAGTATCCTATCTTATGGACTTACCTACAGTATGAATCAAGAAACAGGACCTCTTAGTAAAGCAGATCTTTCGCCAGAAGAAATAGAGCAGCTTTCAAGAGCTTATATAGGCTCACCTAATCTTCCTCGGCAAAAATCTCAGTCAATCGATAAATTAGAGCTTTCACCTGAAGAAAGACAAAAAATAGAGGAAGAGCTTTCAGTAAATCCTATGAAAGGTTCATCTAAAGACAGACAAGATACTTCACGTTATATGCATTATTCACCTGAAGAAGCACGTGAACTTCAAGAAATAGAAGAGCTTTCAAAGGCACACATACAATTAAGTCCCCAACAACAAAAAGAGTTGCTTTTAAAGCGTATGCAAACAGGAACGCATGTAGGACAGACCGCATCTCAATTAAAACAATAAAGTAGAACTTTCTGATGAAGAAATACATGAGCTGCTTTCAAAGCCATCTATGAACTTAAGTCTAGAGCAACAACGATTATTCAACCCATAAGTTATGTCTAGGTAAGTGGAACAAAAAATTCTACCTACCTAGATATTTTTGGCAGAGGCTATGAGGACTTGATTGCTCTCTTAATTAACCTAATGCTTTGGAAATACTATCTACAATTAACAAAAATTTGTATTGCATTAGAAGATACCATTGTGCTACCATTTGGCGTAAAAGCAACAATACCATTACAGCCTTTACATAAAGCTCTACATGGTATAATACAAAAAACACCTTTACTGTTTGCAGTGGTTTTCCCTATAAGCTTATTGTTAGCCTGTAGATAAATTGTTGCTCCAGGAGTAGCTCTACCAACTATTTTTGGTTTTTTTGTTGTAGTCGTGCGACATTTAGGACCACATAAAACAACTCTAACAGGACTTGTTGGCACAGGAGTTACTATAGGCTCTGTTGGTATAGGTGCATATACATTTAAGCCGCTATTGGTTCCAACAGCTAAACAGTTAGTAGGTGAAAATGCTACAGTTGGATTGCTACCTGCAGCAGTAATAACCTGAGACGCACTAGCATACTGACATGATGCCAATGGTGCATATATTTGTATTTGAGCTGTTAAATCAGTGCTAGTATTATAAGAGACAGCTAAGCAGTTAGCAGAAGAAAAAGCCACTTTTAATGCACCAGCACTATTAATAGATCCCACGCTTATAGGCATTCCTGAAGGTGCATATTGACAAGAACCTATTTGATTGTATAGCTGTACATAAGCATTATTATTTGTATCAGTATAACCAATAGCTAAACAGCCATTAGAAGAAAAAGCTACACTTGATTGAATAGTATTAGCAGTCGAAGTTATAGGGTTACCCAAGGCAGAATACTGGCAACTAGTAGTAGCTGCATATAATTGAACTGCGCTAGAGGTAGCAACAGGCGGGGGGCCCTCAGATTGACCAACTCCATTATTATAGACAATAGCTAAACAATCATTAGAAGAAAAGGCTAATCCAGTTATAGTATTATTACCTACACTAATAGGACTACCTAGAGGAGCATACTGGCAATTACTCTCTTGAGTATAAATCTGCACAAAAGCGTTAGACACACTAGGACCTCCTAGAAACTGACTGTAAGCAATAGCTAAGCAGCCATTAGGTGAAAATGCTGCATCAATTATACCATTATTGCCAAGATTAATAGGACTACCTACAGGAGAATAAGTACATTCAGCTGTTTGTCTATACATTTGTAGTAAAGTGCTATCTTCTTCAAGCGGTTGTATACCAATAGCTAGGCAGCCATTAGGTGAAACAGCTAAACCTAAGGCACTATTAACACCAAAATTTATAACTTGAGGATTTGCCACATCGTAAGAACATGCGTCAATTGGTTTATAAATAAGAACTTGATTATTAATACTTGATTGAAAACTTCTAATCAAGCAGCCATTAGCAGAAAATACTACAGATGTTGAAAAACCAGTAATTTGAGTTGTAGGATTTGGATTGTACAGACAAGATTCTTGGGCTTTGACGCTCAATGATAATACTATAAAAATACACTTATTTTATACATACATTATTCCTTTTAAATAATTTTAGTTTTAGATTACTCTAAGTTTTCAGCACTATCATTGTTATACCAATTTCAGAAATTTATTTGCAATAAAGAGAAAAACAGTACACAACATGTGGTGTATTTCACTATCGCCAAAAGCCCATTGGTAGCATAGCTTTTTTGATGTATCTGCTAACTTGTTCTTTCATATTCCTTTGTCTATATTTGAATATTAATACTAAGCAGTGCATGGCCCTAGGCTTTGCCTGGCTTTCTTTCCAAAACATAGCTAAATTCTAACAAACCGTTTTAACCTTTTTTTGATAAAAAAAGAAAGAGCTTTACACAACATCTCATCAAATATACTTGTGTAGACTAAAAACTGAAAAATATAACTCAATCATTACAAGCTAATGTAATACCCAATTTGTTAGTTAAGGTATAGCGTAAATCTATACTATACTTTAACTAACAAAATCTAAATAAAAAAGTGTTTAAAAATTACATAATGCATAATAAGTCAATAAGAGCATTTTTATCTATCATAAGCTTTATTGGAGTTAAACCTTGAACATTAGATTTATTCAAATATTGAGCTGCTCCTAAAGAGAGAAATAACTTAGCCATTGGTAAATTGCCCACTTGCATTGCTTTATGAAGCAGGGTATTACCATCCTTATCACATGTATTTAATGCAAAGCCTTCTTTGAGTAATTTGATAACTGTTTCGTGATTACTTAACTCAATTGCTTTAAACAATGCTTGACGCTTAACAATTACCAGTTTCTTAAGTACATTAATATGCTCTTGTGTTTCAGAAGAAACAGAAGCATCATTTCTTAAGAAGAGCTCTATGAGAGGCAACCGTTTTATAGAGCCATTTTTAACAGCGAGATCTAATGGCGTGCAATTATTACTATCCTTAGCATTAATATCAGCACCTTCAGCAATAAGTAGCTCTGCCATCACTGGATGATTATTTTCAATTGCTAAATGTAACGGAGTTTGTCCATTAATATTTTTAATATTTATAGCGGCACCTTTATCAAGCAATGATTTTGCTGCAGTTATATAATTCTTTTGAGCAGCTAGATGTAGTGGGGCGAGCATAGTTGATGTTTCTTGAACATTTACTACCTTGATACCTTTATCAAGAAGCCATTGCACAATTTCCTCATGTCCCTTAAATAGACTGACATACAAAAGTGATTGATTAGCAATACTTAAAGCATTTATATCAGCCCCTTTATCAATTAATAATTTTACTGCAAGCAAACTACCGTTTCTAATGGCAGAATATAAAGGGGTACAATTGTCTTTATTCTGAACATCTATGGTAGCACCCTTAGCCACTAAGAGTTCTACAATAGATTTATGATCATTAGCTGCTGCTGAATGTAACGGAGTTGCCTTAGCATTATTTTGAACTCCTATACGAGCACCTTTACTTAACAACAATTCTACTATAGCTATATGACCATTTTGAGCAGCAACATGTAATGGGCTAAAATTATTCTTTGTCACTTGAGCATTTACCTTAGCACCTGCATCAATAAGCAATCTTACTGTATCAGTATGACCATAAGCAGAAGCATAAAATAAGGGATTTACGCCATCATTGTCTATAGTAGCAATATGGGCTTTGCTGTTAAGTAACTGTTTAATTATATCTAAAGAGGTATCCCTTTGAGCAGCTAAATTTAATGGTGTATTGCCACATTTATCCTTAGCTTCAAGTGATATTGATTGATTTTTAAGCAAGAGAGGCAGTATAGTTACGCGGTTATATTTAATAGCGTAATGAAGGGGTGTCTGTTTATCATTATCTAGAGCATTGACATCAGCATTTTCTGCAATAAGTAGCTCTGCCATCACTGGGTGATTATTTTCAATTGCTGAATGTAACGGAGTTTTTCCCTTAATATCTTTAATATTTATATCAGCACCTTTATCAAGCAGTGACTTTGCTACAGTTATGTAATCTTTTTCAGCAGCTAGATGTAGAGGGGCAGTTAGAGTTGTTAATGCTTCTTGAACATTTACTACCTTGATACCTTTATCAAGAAGCCATTGAGCAATTTCCTCATGTCCCTTAAATAGACTGACATACAAAAGTGATTGATTAGCAATACTTAAAGCATTTATATCAGCCCCTTTATCAATTAATAATTTTACTGCAAGCAAACTACCGTTTCTAATGGC
>JACDHA010000031.1 GCA_013821315.1 Candidatus Dependentiae bacterium
CTTTCAGTCTACGTAGAAGGAAATGTTACACATTTATTTAAAAACAGACAACAACGCTCATTTGATTTATGTAAAAATGGCCCTTTAAGCAGATACCTCTTGTTAAAAGAATTAAACTCTGATGGCACTTATGCTCATAATCTTGTAAGCGGCATAAACTATACTACTCGCACTATAACGTCGAGCGTTTCTGTCAAAGGTGACATAAGTGCTAAAGTAGCTTATCGCACCGACAGGCTCTCAATTGACGTAGGGTATAACTTTTATGGCAATACGCAAGAAACAGTCTGCTTTACTCGAGCACAATGCAATAAAGACACAAAGCGGTTAGTAGGCATTAAAGGAACTGAAGGTGTCTGTTATCGTGAGTATACAACTACCAGTACGGTGCCAAGTATGTTTGATAGACTCGTACAAGAGCCAACGCTTAATGCAACACAAAGCAGAGCTACCTTGCGGTCACGTGGCTTTACTAATCATAAAAAAGCCCCTAATTTACTTGATTCAAGCGATATTGCAGTAACAGCAACAAGTATACAAACGGGAAGCACAGAAGAGACCGGTGTTGAAAAAGCTTATCTTTCAGAACCACCAGTAACTCTTAAAACTAAAAATTTAGATAAGCAATCAGGCAGAGCTCCTGCTATTGCTACTCATAAACTGTTTGGGTACATAGGATATAATTTTGAAAAAATACAAAGCTTACAGTGCGCTGATGGCTTTATAGGCATAGGCGGAGAGTTTGAGTTTGATGCTCTTGATTATAGCCAAAGAAATAGCATCAACCAATGGAGTACGTATATTAAAGGTGGATTGGCATTCTAACACTATGCATACACCAAAAAACATATCTACGCCTGATCTAACACACCTTAAGCAAGAGCTTCACACAAGAGTTGAGCATATACTTACTTTATTTTCTTGGCCGCACAATACGCGGCCAGGTATTACCGTGCGTTATATTTACGACACACACTATCACGAAGCAATTGCTTATACGCAATTTTTAGTCGATACACGTATTTCAGCTTTAGATATCATAAAACTTGTACCACACAATTATACTATTACCCTTAACTACCTTGAGCTTCAAGACTATACACAGCCTATGCAAGATTTTATTATAGCTCACGAGATAGCTCATGTGTTACAAATGGAAAAACATGCCACCGAGCTTATTGCTATAAAATTACTTTCTCTTCCCTATAGTGCAGGGTTGGGCTTTGCACTTGCTGTGTCATCTTTTATGGGCGCATCGTATGCAACAGAACTCTTTTTTATTTGGTTTGGCATAGCCCTTCTCTGCAATGCTCTTGTACGATCGTATGAGATGCAAGCAGATAAGCAAGCAGCTCGAGCCTTAAGTACTGCTCAAGGTGGTATAGACTTTATGAAAGAGTATACCACCCAACACAAATTGCTACTCTCTCAATGGACCAACTTTTTTGTATATTATCTATTTGCTACACATCCTACACCAGAGCAACGTGCTTTAAAACTTAAAAGCTATCAGTAAAAAAGCTACTGCTTTTTGCTTCAGAGAGCATCAATAAAGTCCTGTTAAATAGCGTGAGTTTTACTTGTTGTCATTCTTGATTGTCTGGAGTATCTTCTTTTAAAGCTTTATCTGATTCTGTTAATTTACTATCAAGTAGCTTTTTTAAAAGTTCCACGTTACCTGCAGCTACCGCTGCCTCTACCGGCGCAACACCAAGAGTATTTCTTTTACTCCATAGTTTCTTATTATCGTCAGCAGAGTATAGGCTCAACAACAGTTCTAACACCTGCTGACTGTTATGCGCTATAGCTAAATGCAACAGCGTATTATCATCTTTGCCACACGTATTTAAACTAAAGCCTTCTTTAAGCAGTTCTGTAACTTTGACTACGTCGTCTTGCTTGACAGCTTGTAGCAGTTCCTGCCTTTTGAGATCTACTTGTACTTTTATAAAAGCAGGCATAAAAGCACCTCTACTAAGTAAATCGGCTATAGACTTAAAACTACGCGCTGTACTTAACTGTCCCTGATTGCTTTTAGCTTGTGCCAAAACTTTATTAAAGAGTACACTGCGGGGAATTTGAGCTTTAAAAGCAAGAAGTATTTCTACTATTAATCGATGGCCTTGATTTACTGCACATTCAATAGGCCTATTACCATCTATTGCCTGAGCATTACTATCAGCTTTATTATTAAGAAGTAGCTCTACCACACGGCTGTGGCCATTATAAGCGGCCATATGAAGAGGAGTAACCTTGTTACTATTTTTAATATCACTATCCACACCTTTTTTGAGTAATAAATCAGCTATATCACTCCAACCATGCTCTGCAGCCCAATGCAGCAAAGTAGAATCTACACCTACTGTATACGTTTTAACATCTGCACCTGATTGAAGCAGTAGGATTACCACATCCTTATGTTTCATTTGAGCAGCTAATTGAACAGCAGTATTATTACGGGGACCTTGCTCATTTATACGAGCACCTGATTGAAGTAACAGCTCGACTACTTCTTTATGACCATTACCTGCAGCTAATTGAAGAGCATTAGAATTATCATGCTTTTTAGCTTGAGCCTCAATATCAGCTTTATGTTGAACTAAGATTTGTACTGCATTTTTATGCCCATCCTCTGCTGCTAACATAAGCGGTGTAATACTTTTTTGATCTTCAGCATTAACATCTGCACCTGCTTCAATGAGCATTTCCATTATTTCACAACGATCATTTGATGCGGCTAAATGTAATGCAGTAATACCATCAGTAGCTTGAAATTCAACATGAGCTTCAAGCAATAGCTCTACTATAGTTTTGTAATTGCTTTCTATAGCCCAACGAAGAGTAAACTCGTTGTAGCCAATCTTACTGTTAGCACGTTCATGTGCTCTAAGAAGTAACTCAAGTATCTCTTTATTATCTTGCGGCACAGCATAAAAGAATATATTTTTATTATTTTTAGTTAAAACAGTAACGTTAGCACCTGCTTTAATTAAGAGTTCTACTATCTCTGTATGACCAAACAAAACAGCTATATGCAAAGCAGTAATACCATCAGCCATATCATCCTTATAACTATAACGCAAGTTAATAATACGGGTATTGCCACATAAGGCTTCGACCTCTTGAACATTACCTGCTTTAATGGCACGAATAAGCTCTTGAGCTGATTTATTAATAGAATCACTATTCATGCCATAGCTATTTGATATAAGAAAAAGTAATGATGCAATAAAATAAAAAATCCGTTTCATAAGTAAATCCTAAAATGAGGTTATTATTGAGCTTATGTGCTCTTTAAATCTATAGATGCTTGACGAGAACGCTTGCTACCTGTTGTCTGAGTAGCATCTATAGTAACATTTTCTTGACTAATATTCAGCATTATTTTGAATGCCTCAAAATTTGATACTGATAGAGCTACTTGCATCGGCGTTAGTCCAGCGCTATTTTTTTTATCCCATACATTTTTATTATCTTGTGAACAAAAATAAACAAGCAGAGCTAATACGTTATGGCTCTTATGAGCTATAGCTACATGCAGTAGATTATTACCATTTTTGCCACAGGTATTAATGCTAAAACCTTCTTTGAGTAGCACCTTAACAGCCTCAACATTATCTTGTTTAATTGTTGTTAATAAGTGCTCTTTTTTAGTATTTATCAATTCTTTCATAGCTGGACAAGCGTACACACCTTTATTTAATAGTTGCACTTTAGCTTTAAAGTCAGGTGCTATGCGAAGTTGTAATTGGTTTTCTTGTGCTTGCATTACAATTGAATTAGCAACTAAGTTTTGTGGAATTTCAGCTCCAAAAGCAATTAATACCTCTACAGCTTCTTCGTAATGAAAAAGAGCAGCCCCACGTAAAGGATTACTGCCATATTCATTTAGAGCATTAACATCTGCGCCTTTGGCAAGTAAGAGCTCTACGGTTTTTTTATGACCGTCTCGCGCAGCATAATGTAAAGCAGTATTATTAAAATGTATATCATTTTTAACAGTAATATCTGCACCTTGTTCAATGAACATCTCTACTATATCTGTATAACCAGAGTGCGCGGCGAAATGTAAAGGAGTATAACCATTGCAATTTTTAGCAGTAACATCTGCACCTTTTTGGAGTAATAACTTTACTACTTCTTTATGACCTTCAGATACAGCATGATGTAAAGGAGTATCTCCATGCGGATTTTTAGCATTAATATCTGCACCTTTTTGGAGTAACAGCATTACTACTTCTTTATGACCACTATATGCAACCCCATGTAAAGGAGTATGAAAGTTTTCAAGGTTAAGATTGATAGTAGCCATAAAAGCTAGAAGGCAAGCTGAATCTCCATTGAGGATTGCTTGTATAAGTTCAGGATCAATTTTAGCAGGATCAATTTTAGCAATTATACTAACAACAAGAGCAAGAACTTGAACACCAAGCGAGTCTCCATTCTGGGCTGCTTTTATAAGATCAGATTCAAACGCACTAGTAGAATGGGTAGTCATACCATAACCAGCTGGTATTAAAAAAAGAGATGATACAATAAAATAAAACATGCGTTTCATGATTAAATCCTAAAATTAGAGTATTATTGAGCTTATTTGCTATTTAAATCTGCATGTTCTTTACGAGGACGCTTGCTACCTGTTGTCTGAGGAGCATCTGCAGTAGTATATTCTTTACTGATATTCAGCATTATTTTTAATGCCTCAAAGTTTGATTGTGCTAGAGCTACGTGCATCGGCGTTAGTCCAGCGCTATTTTTTTTATCCCATACATTTTTATTATCTTGTGAACAAAAATAAACAAGCAGGGCTAATACGTTATGACTCTTATGAGCTATAGCTATATGCAGTAAATTATTACCATCTTTACCACAGGTATTAATGCTAAAGCCTTTTTTGAGTAATGCCTTAACTTTTTCAACATTATTGTATTTAACTGCCTCTAAAATAAGTTGTCTTTTAACATCCACAAGTTCTCTTACAGCAGAACAAGCATATATACCTTGACGAAGCAACTCAGCTTTAGCTTTAAAACTCTTTACTGTACGTATCTGCGTTTGGTCTTTTTGTGCTTGTACTATAATTGGATGCAAAGCTAATTCTTCTGGAATTTTAGCTCCAAAAGCAAGTAATATCTCGACTACTTTTTTCTTTTTGTCTTTTGAAGCCCAATTGTAACTAACAACATACTCTAAAGGGGTATTACCCTCTTCAGCTCGTACATTACTTTTTGCACCTTTCTGGAGTAACAGTTCTACAACTTTTGCATAGCCCCTACGTGCAGCCAAATGTAAAGCAGTGTTCCTATTCTTTATATCTTTAGCATTAACATGTGCACCTTTTTCCAGCAACAGCCTTACTATTTCTTCTTGCTCACAGCTGCTCTCTGCAGCCAAATGTAAAGCAGTTTGATGATAGTCATTTATAGCATTAACATCTGCCCCTTCTTGAAGTAACAGCTCTACTACTTCTATACGGCCTAACTCTGCAGCCAAATGTAAAGCAGTACACCCCTCTTCCTCTTCATCTTCATCTTCATTTCCTTCAACCCTACTATTAATAGAGACACCTTTTTGGAGTAATAGCTTTACTACTTCTGGATAACCATTATGTGCAGCACTATGCAAAGGAGTATAATTACTTTCATCTTCAGTATCGATATCTGCACCTTTTTCGAGTAACAACTTTACTACTTCTTTATGGCCATTACTTGCAGCACAATGTAAAGCAGTCGCAGTATCTTCATCTGTAGCATTAATATTAACTTCGGCATGAGCAATAAGAGCTTGAACACGAGCCAAATCTCCACTCTTAGCTGCTTGTATAAGCTCACGCTCAAGAGCACTAGCAGAATGTGTATCCATACCATAACCAAATGGTATTAAAAAGAGAGACGATAAAATAAAATAAAAAATACGTTTCATAAGTAAATCCTAAAATTAAAGTGTCATTGAGCTTATTTGCTCTTTAAATCTGTATCTTCTCTGCGATGACGCTTACTACCTGTTGCTTGAGTAGCATCTGTTGTAATATTTTCTTGACTGATACCAAGTATTATTTTTAGTGCCTCAAAGTTTGAAGTTGCTAGAGCTACTTGTATTGGAGTTAGTCCTCTGCTATTCTTTTTATCCCATACATTTTTATTGTCTTGCGAACAGAAATACAATAAAAAACGTAGGACTTTATTGCTTTTATGAGCTATAACTACGTGCAGTAAGTTATCTCCATCTCTACCACAGGTATTAATACTAAAGCCTTCTTTGAGTAGTGTCTCAACTTTTTCAACACTGTTACATTTAACTGCCTCTAAAAGAAGCTCTCTTTTAAGAGCCACTAGCTCTTTTATAGCAGGACAAGCATATATACCTTGATTTAACAGCCTAGCTCTAGCTTTAAAAGTAAGAGCTGATCTTAGTTCTGCTTGATCTTTTTGTGCCTGCATAACTAGCTGATGTAATATTAGATCCTGTGGTACTTGCGCATTAAAACTTATAAGCATTTCAGCTATCCCTTTATAGTCGTTTTCTGCAGCCACATGTAAAGCAGTATAATCCTCTTCATCTTTAGCATTGATATCAGCACCTGACTTGAGCAGCAGCTCTACTACCTCTTTATGGCCACATTGTGCAGCCACATGTAAAGCCGTATTATCCTCTTCATCTTTAGCATTGATATCAGCACCTGACTTGAGCAGCAGCTCTACTACCTCTTTATGGCCGCATTGTGCAGCCACATGTAAAGCCGTATTATCCTCTTCATCTTTAGCATTGATATCAGCACCTGACTTGAGCAGCAGCTCTACTACCTCTTTATGGCCGTTTTCTGCAGCCAAATGTAAAGCAGTATAACCCTCTTCCTCTTCATCTTCATCTTCATTTCCTTCAACCCTAGTATTAATCGAGGCACCTTTTTGGAGTAATAGCTTTACTACTTCTGCATAACCAGCATATGCAGCACTATGCAAAGGAGTATGATTATTTTCATCTTCAGTATCGATATCTGCGCCTTTTTCGAGTAACAACTTTACTACTTCTTTATGCCCATTACGTGCAGCACCATGTAAAGCAGTCGCAGTATTTTCATCTGTAGCATTAATATGAACTTCAGCATGAGCAATAAGAGCTTGAACACAAGCTAAATCTCCACTCTTAGCTGCTTGTATAAGCTCACGTTCAAGCGGACTAGCAGAATGTGTATCCATACTATAACCAGGCGGTATTAAAAAGAGAGACGATAAAATAAAATAAAAAATACGTTTCATAAGTAAATCCTAAAATTAAAGTGTCATTGAGCTTATTTGCTCTTTAAATCTGTATCTTCTCTGCGATGACGCTTACTACCTGTTGCTTGAGTAGCATCTGTTGTAATATTTTCTTGACTGATACCAAGTATTATTTTTAGTGCCTCAAAGTTTGAAGTTGCTAGAGCTACTTGTATTGGAGTTAGTCCTCTGCTATTCTTTTTATCCCATACATTTTTATTGTCTTGCGAACAGAAATACAATAAAAAACGTAGGACTTTATTGCTTTTATGAGCTATAACTACGTGCAGTAAGTTATCTCCATCTCTACCACAGGTATTAATACTAAAGCCTTCTTTGAGTAGTGTCTCAACTTTTTCAACACTGTTACATTTAACTGCCTCTAAAAGAAGCTCTCTTTTAAGAGCCACTAGCTCTTTTATAGCAGGACAAGCATATATACCTTGATTTAACAGCCTAGCTCTAGCTTTAAAAGTAAGAGCTGATCTTAGTTCTGCTTGATCTTTTTGTGCCTGCATAACTAGCTGATGTAATATTAGATCCTGTGGTACTTGCGCATTAAAACTTATAAGTATTTCAGCTATCTCTTTATAGCCTTTTTGTACAGCCAAATGTAAAGCAGTAGCATTATCATCGGTTTTAGCATTAATATCAGTACCTAACTTGAGCAGCAACTCTACTACCTCTTTATGGCCCTTATGTGCAGCACAATGTAAAGCAGTCCAATTATCAGTAAGCTTAGCACTAATATCAGCACCTAACTTGAGCAGCAGCGCTACTACCTCTTTATGATCGTTTTGTACAGCCGCATGTAAAGCAGTAATATTATAAGCTGCCTTACCGTTAATATCAGCACCTAACTTGAGCAGCAACGCTACTACCTCTTTATGGCCGTATTGTGCAGCCATATGTAAAGCAGTCCAATTCTGAGCTTCCTTAGCATTAATATCAGCGCCTAACTTGAGCAGTAACTATACTATCTCTTTATGGCCCCCAGCTGCAGCCCAATGTAAAGCTTGACTACCATTTGCTCCTTGAGCACTAACGTTAACTGAAAGATTAGTGATTAAATTTCTTACTTTATCTATATCACCTACCTTTGCAGCGTCTATGAGCTGTTGATCAAGCGCATTAATAGAATCAGTATTCATACCATAACTTAACGGTATAAGGAAAAGAGAAAATAAAAGTAATCTAAAAATGAGTTTCATAGAGATGCCCTTGATACTTTAATTATTTTATTATTACTGAGGAGCTTGTTTAATAGGCTCTTGATTGGCGTCTTGACAAGCACCTTTATGGCTCACTGTTTGAGTTGTCTCTTCTTGTTCTCTTCCAGCTGCTATAAGCATTTTTAAAAGATCAAGATTACCTTCAGCTACAGCCAGTTCCACTGGCGTTAATCCATTATTATTCTTTTTATCTAATGCCCTAGGATTGTCTTTTGAACAGAAAAGTAACAATACCTTTAGTACATCTTGACTGTTATGCTTTACAGCTAAATGCAGCAAAGTGTTACCATCTTTACCACAAGTGTTTAAACTGAAGCCTTCTTTGAGCAATGCCTTAACCTTTTCAACTTTATCTTTCTTAACTGCTGTTAAAAGCCGACTCCTTTTATCATTTATTAATTGTTGTATAGCCGGACAAGCATAAACATTTTGATTAAGTAACTGTGCTATAGCTTTAAAATTAGGGGCTATACGAAGCCGTGTTTGGTTCTTATTTGCTTGTACTACACATTCATAGGCAATTGAACTTTTTCTAATTTCAACTCCAAAAGCAAGGAATATCTCTATTATAGTTACGTTTCTTTGTTCCACAGCCAAATCTAAAGCAGTATAACCAGAAAAACTTACAACACTACTATCTGCACCCTTTACAAGTAATAACTCAACTACTTTCTTATGACTAGACTGTACAGCTAGATATAAAGCAGTCTGATCGTTTCTATCTTTAGCATTAATATTTGCACCACTTGCAAGCAATAACTCCACTATTTCCTTAAGGTCTATATCTGCAGCCTTACTAAAGCGACTGCCTGCAGCCCAATGTAAAGCAACCTCACCCTCATCGCTTGCAGCATTAATATCTGCACCTAACTTGAGCAGTACCATCACTACCTTTTTATAACCTGTCCTTGCAGCCCAATGCAAAGGAGTGGTTCCAGATACATCTTGAACATTAACATTTAGACCTTTTGCAAGAAACAACCTCACCAAGCCCTTACTACCGCTCATTGCAACTAGATGTAAAGGAGTATAGCCCTGGACATTTATACCAAAATTTGCACCCTTTGAAAGTAACAACTTCACTACGTCCTTACAGCTAAAAATTGCAGCCATAGATAAAGGAGTCTCACCATAGGTATTTTTATAATTAATATTAGCGCCTGCTTGGAGCAACAACTTCACTACCTCTGACTGACCCGTTCCTGCAGCATAATGCAAAGCAGTACAACCATCTGTTTGCTCATCGTCCACATATTCAGAATCAATTTTAACTGGAATATTAATATCTGCATTGTTTGCAGCAAGCAGTAGCTTTACTATTTCTTTACATTTATATTCTGCAGCTAAATGTAAAGGAACTCTACCATCTATATCTTTAAGAGTAATATCTGCATCTTTTGCAAGTAATAGCTCTACTAAACTCTTATGACCAAACTGTACAGCTAAATGTAAAGCAGTACCATTATTACCTGTCTTAGCATTAATATCAGCACCAGCTGCAAGTAAAAGATTCCCTACCTCCTTATGACCATGTTCTGCAGCTAAATGTAAGGCACTATAATTATTAGCTCCCTTAGCATTAACATCAGCACCTAACTCTAATAATAGCTTTACTACCTCTTTATGCCCATTTTGTGCAGCAAAATGTAAAGCAGTACCATTATTACCTGTCTTAGCATTAATATCAGCACCTAACTTCAACAGCAACGCTGCTACCTCTTTATGACCCCCAGCTGCAGCCCAATGTAAAGCTTGACTATTATTTACTGCTTTAGCACTAACGTTAACTGAAAGATTGGTAATTAAATCTCTTACTTTATCTATATCACCTGCCGTTGCAGCATCTATCAATTGCTGATCAAGCGGATTAATAGAATTTGTATTCATACCATAACTTAACGGTATAACTAAAAGAGAAAATAAAAATGTATAAAGTATATATTTCATAAGAAAACCTTTTATAATTACTAGTGTTAAGATTATTCGCGCACTTTTTTAGTGCATTCTAGAGCAGAATCCTTTTCACGAGAACGTTTATGGCTCACTGTTTGAGTTGCATCTTCTTGTTCTCTTCCAGCTGCTATAAGCATTCTTAAAATTTCAAGATTACCTGCAGCTACAGCTGCTTCAACTGGCGTTAATCCATCATTATTCTTTTTATCCCATGCCTTAGGATTGTCTTTTGAACAGAAAGGCAACAGCACCTTTAGTACGTCCTGACTATTATGCTTTACAGCTAAATGCAGCAAAGTGTTACCATCTTTACCACACGTGTTTAAACTAAAGCCTTCTTTGAGCAGTGTCTTAACTTTTTTAGCCTTGTTGTGCTTAACTGCTTCTAAAAGAAGTTCTCTTTTAGCACCGATAAGCTCTTTTATAGCAGGACAGACATATATACCTTGATTTAACAGTCTAGCTCGAGCTTTAAAAGTAAGAGCTGACCTTAATTCTGCTTGATCTTTTTGTGCCTGCATAACTAGCTGATGTAATATTAGATCCTGTGGTACTTGTGCGTTAAAACTTATAAGCATTTCAGCTATCTCTTTATAGCCTTTTTGTGCAGCCACATGTAAAGCAGTAGCATTATTACTATCTAGAGCACTAATATCAGCACCTAACTTGAGCAGCAGCTCCAATACCTCTTTATGGCCATTTTGTGCAGCCAAATGCAAAGCAGTATTATTATGAGCTGCCTTAGCATTAATATCAGCACCTAACTTGAGCAGCAACTCTACTACCTCTTTATGGCCCTTTAGTGCAGCCAAATGCAAAGCAGTAAAATCATGCTGAGTTGACTTAGCATTAATATCAGCACCTAACTTGAGCAGCAGTTCCACTACCTCTTTATGGCCATTTAGTGCAGCCAAATGCAAAGCAGTAGCATTATTATTACTTGTCTTAGCGTCAATGTCAGCACCTGACTTGAGCAGCAGCTCTACCAAATCTTTATGGCCTTCTTCTGCAGCCAAATGCAAAGGAGTATTATTATTACTTGTCTTAGCATTAATGTCAGCACCTAACTTGAGCAGCAACTCTACTACCTCTTTATGGCTCTTTTGCGCAGCCACATGCAAAGCAGTAGCATTATTACTATCTAGAGCACTAATATCAGCACCTAACTTGAGCAGCAACTTCACTACCTCTTTATGGCCGTTTCGTGCAGCCACATGCAAAGCAGTAGCATTATTACTATCTAGAGCACTAATATCAGCACCTAACTTGAGCAGCAGCTCTATTACCTCTTTATGGCCCTTTTGTGCAGCAAAATGTAAAGCACTAGCATTATGAGTGCCCTTAGCATTAATATAAGCACCTAACTTGAGCAGCAGCTCTACTACCTCTTTATGCCCATTTTGTGCAGCAAAATGTAAAGCTTGACTACCATTTACTGCTTTAGCACTAACGCTAACTGAAAGATTGGTAATTAAATCTCTTACTTGATCTATATCACCTATCGTTGCAGCGTCTATGAGCTGCTGATCAAATGGATTAAGAGAATCAGTATTCATACCATAACTTAACGGTATAAGATAAAGAGAAAACAAAAGTAATTGAAAGAAATATTTCATAGTTAACCCTTAGATCGCAATAATTTTTTGTTTTAATATTTGTAATTATAATTATATCTTAAATAAAATTTATTTCAAGCCTTAGGGGATTATGATTCATTTATTGGCAAGCATAAAGATTGACAACAAGCTTGTTAGTATGATGGACTAAGGCTATGTTTTGGTTAAAATAATTGATGCACTCTAAGCTGGTAGGATAGAAAGATGCAATTACATACTTTATTTTCTTTATTTCTTGAATCTTGTGAATACATAGTCTCTTTTATGGGAGTTTTAGTTATTGTTATTAGTAGTTTCCGGGCAATTAAGTTGTACTTTTTGCGTTTTACCCGTCATCAAGGTACCGTAATTGGTATAAATCAAATACGTCTTGAGCTAGGCTATGGTATAACGTTAGGTCTTGAGTTTGCCGTTGCTGGTGACATTATTGGCTCAGTGGCACATCCTAGCTACTCGGAGCTTGGCATCCTAGCAATTATTGTGCTTATTCGTACGTTACTTAGTTATTTTCTTAATAAAGAATTACAATCATTAACGCAACATGATAAATAAAACAACAAACACCTATGTTGCTATCGACAAAAGATTCCTGACGTACTAGATTAGATTTAGCATTCAAGCTGAGCTTAAGTACTAAAAAAGGAGTCTGTATGAAGTATATACTTACCACTCTAGGGCTATGCCTTATGATTCTGAGTATACAAGGTAAAACTAAAGTAGGTTCAAGGGAATCTAATCTAAGTACATTTGGAGAAATTAGTTCAACGCAGCCGTGTACGCCAAAT